>NZ_JANLOG010000113.1:0-83244 GCF_025466205.1 Pseudomonas sp. 13B_3.2_Bac1 | reverse complement strand
TAATCATTTGTCAGAGAGGTCAGGACAAGAACCCACCATCCACATTCAGCGAAACCCCGGTGGTGTAGCTTGATGCATCACTCGCCAGATACAGCACCGCCCCGGCCATTTCACTCGGGTCAGCCACGCGCTTGAGCGGGATCTGCGTCAGTGCCTGCTTGAGGATTGCGTCGTTCTTCACCAGTGCCGAAGCGAACTTGGTGTCGGTCAGGCCCGGCAGCAGGGCGTTGCAGCGGATGCCGAACTGCGCGCATTCCTTGGCGAAGACCTTGGTCATGTTGATCACCGCTGCTTTGGTCACCGAATAGATGCCCTGGAACACGCCCGGTGAAATCCCGTTGATCGAGGCGACGTTGATGATGCTGCCACCACCGTTTTCGCGCATCAGCTTGCCGGCTTCCACCGACATGAAGAAGTAGCCACGAATGTTCACGTCGACAGTCTTCTGGAATGCGCCCAGATCGGTGTCCAGCACGTTGCAGAACTGCGGGTTGGTCGCAGCGTTGTTGACCAGAATATCGAGGCGACCGAACTGTTCCTTGATCCCGGCGAACACCTGGCTGATCTGTTCCATTTCACCGATATGGCAAGCCACGGCGGTGGCTTTGCCGCCGGCGGCGATGATGGCGTCGGCGACGTGCTGGCAGCCTTCGATTTTGCGGCTCGAGACGATCACGTGGGCGCCTTGCTGAGCCAACAGTTTGGCGATGGCTTCACCGATGCCGCGGCTGGCGCCGGAGACGAATGCGATTTTGCCGTCGAGGTCGAACAACTGAGTCTTGGACATAAAGGTTCCTTGGTGTGCGCCGTCAGAGGCTCGATTTCGCAATGACCTGCAGGCTCATCTGCTCCAGCAGTTTGTTCATGTGAATGAACTGCGCGAAGCGTTTGTCCTGGGTCTGGCCGTGGTAGAAGCGGTAGTAGATCTGCTGCACGATGCCGGCCAGGCGGAACAGGCCGTAGGTGTAGTAGAAGTCGAAGTTGTCGATCTGGATGCCCGAGCGTTCGGCGTAGTAATCGACGAACTCGCGGCGGGTCAGCATGCCCGGGGCGTGGCTCGGCTGGCGGCGCATCAGTTGCACGGGCGCCGGATCATCTGCCTGAATCCAGTAGGCGAGGGTGTTGCCCAGGTCCATCAGCGGATCGCCGAGGGTGGTCAGTTCCCAGTCGAGCACGCCGATGATCTGCATCGGGTTGTTCGGGTCGAGGATCACGTTGTCGAAGCGATAGTCGTTGTGGACGATGCTCGACGTCGGATGGTCGGCCGGCATCTTGTCGTTGAGCCAGGCTTTGACATTCTCCCAGTGCGGCGCGTCCGGGGTCAGGGCTTTTTCGTAGCGCTCGCTCCAGCCCTTGATCTGGCGGGCGACGTAGCCTTCCGGCTTGCCCAGATCGCCGAGGCCACAGGCATTGTAATCAACCCGATGCAGCTCAACGAAACGGTCGATGAAGCTCTTGCACAGCGCTTCGGTTTTCGCTGCATCGAGGCCCAGTTCCGGCGGCAGGTCGGAGCGCAGGATGATGCCCTTGACCCGTTCCATCACATAAAACTCGGCACCGATCACCGACTCGTCGGTGCAGTGCACGTAGGCTTTCGGGCAGTACGGGAAACCGTCGCGCAGTTGATTGAGGATGCGGAATTCGCGGCCCATGTCGTGGGCGGATTTGGCCTTGTGGCCGAACGGCGGCCGGCGCAGGACGAATTCCTGCTGCGGGTATTCCAGAAGGTAGGTCAGGTTCGACGCACCGCCAGGAAACTGGCTGATCTGCGGGGTGCCGGTCAGGCCCGGAATGTGCGCCTTGAGGTACGGATCGATCAGGCTGGCATCGAGTTCTTCGCCATCGCGGATCCGGGTGGACTGGTCAGTAAGCGCCATGCTTATCCCTTCTGCTTATTTTGGAGGCCAGACATCATTGGCTAATCTAATGGTGCGCTCGGGTGCTCACAAGCGCGGGTCGGTCTTATAGGTTAGCGTGTTGCAGGATAATCACCTTTGGGAATGTGCGCGGCGGGCTGTGGGCGACTAAGGTTTAGCGGGTATGCCATGTCCAGCAAGGAGCTTTGAAATGGGCTGCCCGCAAGTCTGTGCCAGCGCCACCCTGCAATGCAGTTTCGGCGCCGCGCCGGCGGTGCTTAACGTGCTGCCGGTCAACCGCACGCTGACCGGCGGGATGCCGGCGGCGAACATCATGGATCACATCCCTCTGGTCAATATCATGCCGTTCGGTGTGTGCATGAGCATGGCCAATCCGATGGTGGCGGCCGCGACCGCCGCCGCACTGGGCGTTTTGACGCCGATGCCGTGTATTCCGGCGACGGCGACGCCGTGGATTCCCGGCGGCGCACCGACCCTGTTGCTCGGCGGGATGCCGGCGATCGATGCCAACAGCACCCTGATGTGCAACTGGGCGGGGGTGATCAAGATTGCGATGCCGGGGCAGATGCAGATGCTCATTCCTTGAGTTTTGTGCTGGATGCGCCGGCCTCTTCGCGAGCAAGCCCGCTCCCACAGGGTTTTGTGTTGTGAATGGAATTGTGTGAACACCACCGGCCACTGTGGGAGCGGGCTTGCTCGCGAAGAGGCCAGTCCTGGCAAAAAGAAAACCCTCAAGCCTGCTGCGGATCCATCCACCGCTGATACCACCAGCGCACCCGCGAAATCGGCTTGCCATCAGCCCCCAGCGGCCGGCCATCCTCGGCGAACCCGGTTTCCGGCTCCATCAGTTGACCATTCAGATACCGCGCCTCAGCCGCCGGTTTGCCGTTCGGGTGAAAGCGCTGATAGCGCCCCTCACGCACGCCATCGCGGTAAAACTCGGCCTCGGCCACCTGCCCATCGGGAAAGTAGTTGAACGCCTCGCCGTGCAACAACCCGCGCCGATACGTCGCCTTGCGCTGCAACCAGCCCTCGGCCGAATAGAAATTCGCGACCCCTTGCAGCTTGTCGTGCACGAACGGCATCTGCGCCGAGACCTTGCCATTGGGGTGATAGAGCAGTGACATGCCCTGCAGCTCTCCCTGGTGGTAATTCAGATCGGCCTGCTTACGTCCGTCATCCTTGAGCTGCAGCGCGCCGTCGAGCTGACCGTCCTGCAAGCGGCCCTTGAGCTGTTTGTCATCCTCCTGCAAATCCAGCGGTGTGATCGCCATGACGGCTCCTTGTCAGTTGACCTGCACCAGACCGCCCTTGATGGTCAGCATGCCGCCGCCGTCCACGGTCTGTGAGGCGGCGCCCTTGTTGGTCAGGCTGATCCCGGCGTCGTTGGTCAGCGTGGTTCCGGCCTTGTTGTCCAGCGACGTACCGGCCTGATTGGTCATGGCCGTGCCGGCCTTTTGCGTGATCGAGGTGCTGGCCGAGGTCGCGAGGTCGGCGCCGCTCTTGATGGTGAAACTGCCACCGCTTTGCAGGGTGAGGGTGCCGCTGACCTTGATCGTGAGGTTGCCGTCCACCGTCAGGCTGTAGTCGCCGGTGACCTTGTCGGTGTAGTTGCCGCCGGTGCTGTGGTTTTGATCGGCACCGACCTTCACCGTGCGGCTGTCCTTCACATCGAGGCTGTCGCTGCCGGTCTGGATGGTCACGCTGCGTTTGCCTTTTTCCAGGGTCACGGTCTCGTCGCCGTCCTTGACCGTGCGGGTGCGGGCGTTTTGTACGGTGAGGGTTTCATCATGGCCGACGGTGGCGGTGGTGTCGTTGAGCACATTGATCTTCAAGTCCTTCTGCGCCTGCAGAAATACTTCTTCGGCATCCTTCTTGTCCTCGAAGCGCAGCTCGTTGAAACCGCCACCACCCTTGGACGATTGAGTCTTGATCCCCGACTGCGTCTGATTGGCCGGCAGCGCGTAGGGCAGGGCGTTGTCGCCGTTGTACACGCAACCGGTGACCAGTGGCCGATCCGGGTCGCCGTCGATAAAGGTCACGATGACTTCCTGACCGATGCGCGGCACGAACTGCATGCCAAAACCCTTGCCGCTCCACGGCAACACCACGCGCACCCAGCAGGAACTGGTTTCGTCATTCTTGCCGTCGCGATCCCACGGGAACTGCAACTTGATGCGGCCGTATTCGTCCGTCCAGATTTCTTCGCCGGACTTGCCGACGACGATGGCAGTCTGCGGATGCATGCGCGGTTTCGGTGTGCTGCGTTGTGGGCGAAACGGCGTGGTTTTGGGAATGGCTTCGAAACGGTTGCGATAGCTTTCGTGGCTGGCGTCGTGGGTGACCCTCGTGACGATCCAATCGATGTTCAGGCTCGCGTCTTCGTGGCCGTCGAGAGTGAACCAATGGCCCGGGATCAACCAACGACAATCGCTTTCACCGACGAAGCGTTTCTCCTCACTGCGAAGCCCGTCGACCCGTTGTTTGGTCAGCGCATCACCCCGGGCTTTTGCGTTGTAGCCGCCGGGATGCTCATAGATCGAACGCGGTCCGGCCACGGCTTCGGCCTGGCCGAAGAGCGAAGTGGTCGGCGTGGTGAATTCGTAATCCGTTGCCTTGTAAACGCCCGCCACGGCTTGTAGGCAGACCTGGCCTGAGCGGATGCCATGCAACTCACGCTCACCCATTTGCTGGCCCAGATACTTGACTTTCGGGCCGTTGGGGATCTGTACGAAGGCGTCATTGCTGTCGCCCAGCACCAGCGTGTGCTTGCCCTCGTCGTGGGTGAAAAACCAGAAGATGCCTTCCTCTTCCAGCAGGCGAGAGACGAAGGCGAAATCGGTTTCGCCGTACTGCACGCAGTATTCGCGGGGGGTGTAGCTGCCGGTCAGAGAGAGTTTGAAATCGGTGAAGCCGTGGGCCTTGAAGATCGTGGTGACGATGTCCGAGGTGGTGAGGTTCTGGAATACCCGGTTGTTGCTGGCCAGGGTCAGCCACCAGAGCCACGGACGCAATACGAGTTGATAGCGCTCGGCGGTGGCGTCAGCAGGGAGTTGGCGGATTTCGGCGACCAAGGCATCGAACGGGCGCAACTTAGCGTCGTTGTGCAATGTGGTGGTGACGTGAGTGGCGACGGCGCTGGTCAGGGTGAGGGGGGGGCCGTCGTTGAGGCCGTTGAGGGTTTGCGAACAGAGCGAGTTGAGGGCTTCTTCACCGGACAACCACTCAGGGTAAAGCGCCGACAGTGCGGCGGCGGTCAACGAAAGCGTTGCGTTACTGTCGGTGGCACGAGGCATTGGGCGGCCTTGATGAGGTGGTTGCAGCGTTCATGAAGCGGATTCGGTTCTAAAGAGAATTAAAGTTCAAATTGGGCATCATCGACATCACTGCCTCCATGTCACTTTGTTTTCGGAACTGCTTCCATAACCCAGGGAAATGGTCGTTGGCAGGCTGTAGCCAATTAAACAGAGGGCTTTTATAAAAGCAGGTACCGTCACTGACGGCTTGTTGCGGCAGATCCCGAGTCGTGCCCCATACAATGGCGTTGGGCCTTAGGTTCGCCAAGCCTTGAGCAATAGGTTGAAGTTCACCAATACTAATATGTGTTTCTCCAACTTCGCAGGCTGCGAGCACAATAAAGCAACTACCGCAATTGCCGATCATGTTGTGCAAGCCGGTATGTCTGTCCATTTTTACCATGGTGCTGCCGTGGCCAATAATAATTAGCATTCCTCCAAAGGCATCTCTCCAGCCGAGACTCGTCGGGGCAATCAGATCGCAAATGCCAGAGTATTTTGCCCACAGCTTTTTTGCTGCTTTCTTTCCGTCCTCATCGATGTAAGTCAGTAGTGTGTCTTTCATGTTTGCTGGCTCATAGAGTTTAATCGCGGGCTGCCATGCTGTTTTAATAGATGGCGTTTTTATGGTCGCTCATACGGTGGTTCTTTTTTTAGTTCGATAAAAGCCAGATTGGCTCGGTCACCCGAGAGTGTTTTCAATGTTCTCTGTGGGGTGTCATTGCCATCCAGTGTTCCGAATTTTTTAAGAAAAACGATGGAGAAAAAGTACTCCGGATGGTTGGCTGCCAGCGTTGCGAATTTGGCAGTGCAACTCAAAGGCCAGCCATGTAGCGAATGACTTGGCTTTCTGTCAGTCGGCGTACATGGGCTGTGTGTGAGGTAAACGGTTACATACTTGACGTCTTCGGCGATGGCGACGGCTGTATCAAAATAATCGATAAGAAACTCTTCCGCGTGTCCTTCGGGCACAACGCCAAGTTCTGCGGGGTCTCCCTCTGCGAGTTCCGCGTTGATAGCGACTTGCCGAGCATCAATGGCTGCCTGCATTTCGTTTCGGGGCACATTGCTGATTTGAAGTTGGACGTAAGCCTTTATCAGTTGCGCGCCAGCGTCCTCCTTTGACTCAAACAGAAAACACGTTTTGCACATTTTGTGGTTGTTGTGCTGGAACGTCAGGAGCGCGTGGACTTTTTTATTTCCAGTGTTGCGTTTGTGCAGCTCTGCAATACCTTCTTGAACGGAATTAAACTGTTCCATGGTCTTCAATCCTCGAAAAGGGGGGCGAAAAAGGGCACGAATCTATTTTTTTCATAAATAAATCTGTCCCCTTTGATTTCGTTCCCTTTGATTCATTGATGTGCCCTCTGTTGGAAAATGCGGGTGAGATTATTTGTGGTAGTTGGTTATAAAGTTGAAAGGTGCAGAAAGTTGTTTTGAGCGATCGATGGGCAGTCCGTGTGGGTACGTGTCAATGTTGCACAGGTAAGCCTTGAATTGACCCTCCACATCTCGAGACCATGAGTCCCCGCGATTCAAGGTGAGATCAAGCAGTTCGCAATTTTTTTGGCTGGTGGCTATGACCACGACCCATCTGTGATCAGCAACAAAACCGCCTAATTTGTAAACGTCACGGGTGATCGACTCCTGTAAGTTTGCGCCGCCGAATAAGCCGTTCGTGCTTTCTACTTTTATTTCAATGGCGTAGGTCTCATCTTGCAGTTCGAAATAGAAATCGACCTTTTCGCTGGAGTAAGGCTCTGGGTAACTGATTTCGCGAATTTTCGTTGTGATGCCGTAACCACGTCGTAGATGGTGAGCTATCTCAACTTGCGCAGCGCTCTCCCAAGGACCTTCAGAAACCCAGCTCTTCGTAAATTGACTTGGTTCATCGGTATCTTGCAGCTTTGGGTGTACACCTGCTGCCTGCAGCACCGCATTCAAAAAATCCGCTTCTGTCATTACTCCGTCTCCTGCGCGGGTGCCATTTTTGTGTTTCGTCAATTCTCGTTGGCGGCGGTCATTCCAACACCCACTCCGCCAACTTCCCCGTCACCTGCGTCATCAACACATTCTCGACATCCCGCGCACCCGCCGCGCTGCACTTGGCGAGCACCGCTTTCACAATTCCCGAATCAAACTCGAACTGTTTGCCCGTCGCCGCCTTGTAGCGGCCACGCAATTTTTCCAGCTTCGCCAACACAATCCCTTCAAGCGTCTGCTCATCCAGCGGCCGATACGCGACCACCGTCATGCGCGCCAGAAACGCCGGGCGGAAGGCTTGCAAAAGGACTTTGTGCAGCGCTTCGTTGAAAGCTTCAGAGCCGATCTGTGACGCGGGAGTGTCGAGCAACAGTTCAGCGCCGACATTGCTGGTGGCGAGCATCACGGTGTTTTTGAAGTCCACCACCAAACCGGTGCCGTCCTCCATCAAGCCTTTGTCGAACACGTTGTAAAACGCTTCCAGCACATCCGGATGCGCCTTCTCGATTTCATCCAACAACACCACCGAATACGGTTTGCGCCGCACGGCTTCGGTGAGCACGCCGCCGCTGCCGTAACCGACGTAGCCAGGCGGTGCGCCCTTGAGCTGGCTGACGGTGTGGGCTTCCTGGTATTCCGAGAGATTGATGCTGATCAGATTGCGTTCACCGCCATACAGTGCGTCGGCCAACGCATACGCGGTTTCGGTTTTGCCCACGCCGGTGGGGCCGACCAACAGGAACACACCCACCGGTTTTTGCGGATCAGTGAGCCCGGCGCGATAAGCCTGCAAGCGTTGGGCGATGGTGTTGAGCGCGGTGCTTTGCCCCATCACCCGTTGGCCCATGCGCTGGCCGAGGGTGCGTACGGCATGGGCTTCGTCGGCGAGCATTTTGCCGACGGGGATGCCGGTCCATCCGGCTATGACGGCAGCGACGGTTTTGCTGTCGACCTGTTCGGGCACCAGCGGATCGTCCTGGCGGATCGCATCCAGTCCCGCCTCAAGGCGCAGCAGCTCGGCGGCCAGATGATCGATGCGACTGTCGGTGGCTTCGTCGGGTTTGTCGCTGTCGGCGCGCTCACTCAAGTCGAGCAGTTCGCGGCGGGTGTCGAGCAGTTCGCGCACCGCTACGCGTTCTTCGCTCCAGCGGGTTTCCAGTTCGCGGATGGCTTGCACGTTGCCGCCAGATTCACTTTCCAGCAGGGTGATGCGCTCACGGTGATCCAGCCCCGTGGCTTGCTCACGCCGCAAACGTTCGACTTCGTCCTTGAGGCTGTTCTGCCGGTGGCGCAGGCTCTCCAGCGGTGGCGGCACGTCGTGCTGGCCGAGGGCGACCCGGGCGCAGGCGGTGTCGAGGACGCTGATGGCTTTGTCCGGCAATTGGCGGCCAGAGATGTAGCGGTGCGAGAGTTTCACCGCTTCATGTATCGCCGCGTCGAGCACTTGCACGCCGTGGTGCTGTTCGAGTTTGGCGGCGACGCCACGGAGCATTTCCACGGCGGTAATTTCGTCTGGCTCCTCAACCTGCACCAATTGAAAGCGGCGGGCGAGGGCGGGGTCTTTTTCGAAGTATTTTTTATATTCCATCCACGTGGTGGCGGCGAGAGTGCGCAACTCGCCGCGAGCCAGTGCCGGTTTCAAAAGGTTGGCCGCATCGCTGCCGCCCTCGGCACCGCCGGCACCGATCAGGGTGTGGGCTTCGTCGATGAACAGGATGATCGGTTTGTCGGCACTGCGCACCGCGTCGATCACGCCTTTGAGCCGCTGTTCGAATTCACCTTTGACCCCGGCCCCGGCCTGCAACAGACCGAGGTCGAGCACGCGCAAACTGACTTCCTGCAATGACGGCGGCACGTCGCCGGCAGCGATGCGCAGAGCCAGACCTTCGACCACGGCGGTTTTGCCCACGCCCGGTGCACCGACCAGAATCGGGTTGTTCTGGCGGCGCCGCAGCAGAATGTCGATGCACTGACGGATCTCGCCGTCTCGGCCAACGATCGGGTCGATGCGTCCGGCATGTGCATCGGCGGTCAGATCCTGGGTGTATAGATCGAGCACCGAGTCCTGCCGTGGCGCGGCACTTCCCGTTGAAGTGGTTCGTGGACCGACATGCTCACGAGAGTTCTCCGTCCACTCTAATAGATTGGCCCGCAGCGCTTCCTTGGGAATCCGCAGCAACGATGAGGCACTGTTGAGCAACAGACTGCGGCGCTCGTCGCGATCAATCAACGCCAGCAACAACAGCCCGGATCGAATACTGTCGAGGCCCAGCACACTGGCCTGCACCACCGCGTCTTCCAGCAACCCCAAAGTGTGTGAAGACAACGCCGGCGTGCGCGTGCTCCCCGCCTTGAACAGGTCCAGCGCCTTGTTGATTTCCGCGGTCAGCGCATCCCGTTCCAGGCCGAAACGTGGCAGCAGAAACGCAAAATCACCGCCCTCGATGTCGAGCAGTTCCAGCAACAGATGCTCGATCTCGACAAAGTGATGCCCGCGCTGCAAACAGCGCTGGGCGGCGCGTTCGAGGGCGCGGCGGTTGTCCGGGTTGAGGCGTCCGATCAGGCTGGCGAGTTCCATGTCAGGCGATCTCCAACTGACGAAGACGGGTTTCGATGCGCTGCACCGCGAGGCTGGCCTGACGCTGCAAACCACCGTTCCAGCTGAGCAGGGGCGCTGCCTGGCGCCCGAGCTTCAGCGGCCCGGCACCGCGCACCAGCAGCACCAGCGTCACGTCCAGATCCGGGCCGAAGTACAACGCCGCAAGGCTGGCCAATGCCGGGTGCGCTTCGCCGTCCGGCAGAAATCGGCTCGCCTGCGTTGAGGGCACTGGCCCGAGGGTCAGGCGAATACCGGCGTGTTCATCCCAGACTCGGGTGCCTGCTACCGCCGTACGCCCCAGTTGCAGATTGCGCCCACCTGGCTTGATGACGCTGCGGCTGGCAGGCGGAATTTCGCGCCAGGCGCCTTCATAAGCACTGAGTTCGACCGGCATGGCGAACTGCTCGCGGACAATCGCTGCGAACCCGGCCAGCGAGCGCCGGCCATCGGCGAACAACGCGGTGCAGGCCAGCACTGCACAATCGGGAACCGCCTGCCGCTCCTGCAAGGCCTTGGGCAACAGACCGGTAAGGGCGCGCAATTGTGCCTGTACCGGCGAGGCGCCCGGTGTGACAAAGCCAAGCGCGATGCGGTGCTTGCGCATCACCTTGTAGAGCAGGCTGAGCAGCCGATGCTGGAACAGATCGAGGAACTCGGCCGGGGCGTGATCCTTGGCCCGCGCCCGTTGTTGCAGCCACTCCTGATAGGCATAGGGCAGCGGGCCGTCGGGGCCGCCGAGGCCGAACATCGGGGTGTCGAGGATTAACGGCTGGCCCGGTTCTTCGCGCAGGTTTTCGATCTGGCTGGTGGGAAACAGCGGTGTCAGCGGTCCGCGTAATTTCAGCGCTTCGGCCTGGGGCGAGGTGCCGCTGCCCAAGGATTCGGCTTGCGGTTGTTCGCGCTCGAGCAGTAACAATGCCTGCAACAATTCGAACGCCTGCGGATCGCGGCGCAGTCGTTGACTCAAGGTCAGAGCGACAGGGGCATGCCGGCTTGGGGTTGCCATGCCTTGATCTCCTTGTCGGACTGCATCAACACCGTGCGCACAAAGCGATTGGCCGTGGCGTACACCGAAAAGAACTGCGCCAGCACGGCAGAAAACAACACCGCACTGCTACCGACGAAGTGCTGCGGATCGAGCTGCAACTGCACCTCCAGCCCATTGCGCCAGCCGCGCCAGGCATCGACGCCGACATGACCGATCACTCGTTCGCAACGCAGGCTCAGCAGGCCCTCGATCTGGCGCAGCGCACTGGCTTCGTCGCGCAGGTTGTGCAGGTGCAGAATTTCTTTCAAGGCGTCGAGTGCCTGCGGGCCTTCGACCAGCGACAAGTGATTGAGGGTCAGTTGCGACACCAGTCGCCAGCGTGAATCACCGTCCAGACGCGGCAGGCTTTGCGGGCTCGGCGGATTGCGCAGGCGTGCCCAGGCGATTGGCCCGGGACGTTCGAAACCCAGCGGTGTGCCGGCGGGCAGGCTCTGCGCTAGATGCCGGTTGGTACACAGCAGTTCGGCGGTGAGGCTGTAATCCGGCAGTTCGCTCAACGGGTCGAAACGGGTGTCGACCACGCTCACCAACAGGTCGCTGCCGAGCCGGTTCGGGGTCATGCTGCTGACCCGTCGCATATGCCAGTAGCGTTGCTGATCGCCACCGCTATGCTGGCTGCCGTAATACGCTGGCAGCCGTTGCACACCGTTGCCGGAGCTGGCGCGCAGGCTGCGAATGCTGTGGATCTCGACGCTGTTCTCGCGGTGACTGTCGGCAATCAAACGGTACTCGCTGCGGGTGCCGTCCGGGCGCAGTGGCTCGGAGGTCCGCGGGAACAGGTTGATCGCGGGAGCGCAGCCCAGGGCGATATCACTGGCCTGTAAATGCAGGCGGCTGGCCGGAGCGCGGTCGAAAACGATGTACAGGTACAGCGTCTGGCTGTCGCTGCTGACGCCGCTCAACGGCAGATCGAAAAATTGAAATTTGTCCGGGAAAGCAAAGTATTCCGCCAGCAAGCGCATGCCCGGGTGCACACCGTCCTCGTCCGGCAGCAGGACTTCGTCATCGCTGAAGCCGACGATCGTCGGCAAACCGTTCACTGGCGTCGGAATACTTCCTGGCGAACCGGCCAGTACCTGTATCGCGTGAGCGCCGAGCAGGTCATACAGACAGGCATTGATCACCGGCGAAGCGGTGAGATGAATGCGCAGTTGGCCGATGCCCAGTTCCGTCCATTGACTCTCGCCCAGGCAACGCAAGCTCAGGCGCAATGCCGAACGCGCCTGCACGACACCGGTCAGCGCCTGGGCTTCATCGCCGCCGAGCAATAACGCTTCGCTGACCTCTATCGGCCACAAATGCACGGCGGCCGAGGTGCGAAAGTGGATGCTTTCACCCTTGCTGGTGGTGACGAACAATGGGGTGTCACGGGGCAGGGGATAGCCCTCGTCGAGGTTGCCCTTGCTCGGGTCCGGCTCGAACTGGACGATGGCGCAGGAGGGCAATGGCCGCACGGCCAATGGATAAAGCTGTTCAAGCAAGGCATCACTGAACTCTGCATAGTCGTCGTCGAGTCTGCGTTGCAGACGTGCGGCGAGCAGGGCAAAGCCTTCGAGCAAGCGTTCGACATGCGGGTCGGGACACTCGCCCGGTGACAGCTCAAGGCGCCGCGCGACTTTCGGATAACGCTCGGCAAACTGGCTGCCGGCATGGCGCAGCCAGGTCAGCTCGCGCTGGTAGTAGTCGAGCAGTTGCGGGTCAATCGAGTCGCTCATGGCGCACCTCCAACCCTTGGCTGCCAGGTTCGATGACAAACGCCACCGGCCAATATTGCAGGCCGCTGCGCAGCTCGCCGAGCAGACGGATGCTTAAACGTTGCGGCTGGTCGGGCAGGGGATGGACCTGGACCTCGCCCAGTTTCAGGCGCGGCTCGAAATGGTTGATGGCTTCGCGGATCTCTCGCGCCAGTCGACGACGGTCATCGCTGCGCTGTTGTTGCAGGGCGCTCCAATCCGCAATGCCGTAGTCGATAACGCTCGGTGGCTGGGTGAGGGCGCGCGGGCCACGACGGGTGTTGAACAGGCGCGCCAACTCGGCATGCACCGAGTCGAGCAAACCCTGGCGATCGAACGCCTGCACGCTGTCGGCCTCGCCGGATGCGAGGCGTTCGAACAGCGGCGGGAGCATGCCGGTGCCTGCCATGACCAAGGCGCCGGGTTAGCTGACGAGCTTGTTGGCGGCCATGTCCCACGTCGACGCGGCAGTGCCTTCCTTGGTGCCATCGTCTTTCTGTGCGGTGAGTTCCCATTTGATTTTGGTGAAGTTCAGCGACAGGGTTTCTACCGGTTTGCCCCCGGTACCGCCGCTGACACTGACGTTGGAAATCACCACGTTGGTCAGGGTGTAGATGATGAACGGCAACAGTTGCCCGCTGCCTTCGGCGGCGTTGCGGCCGATGGTGATCTTGGCTTCCGGAATCGGTTTGCCGGCACAGCAATATTCGTTGAGGGACGGCGTCGAGGTATCGACGAATTTGGTCAGGGTGAACTCACCGACGTGGGGTTTGCCCGAGGTTCGCTCGGAGTTGCTGACGTCGTTGGTCACTTGCATGGCCACGTTGTGGCTGTAGGACATGACTTCGATTTTGTCCGTGTAACCTTCGAGCAGGCTGTCACCTTTGATGTCGCCGCCAAGGTCGAGAATGATTGCATCCATCGCTTGAAACTCCTGAAGAAATTCACAAATAGACTGAGCTCAGAACCTGTGGCGAGGGAGCTTGCTCCCGCTGACTTGCGTAGCAGGCCTCGTTTCTCAAAAAGAGCGGGCCGCTTCGCAGCCCAGCGGGAGCAAGCTCCCTCGCCACAGAGGTTTCATCAACTTCAAGCCGCTACCGGTGGCGGCAGGGTCGCCACCAGACGGATCGATGCAGTCAACTCCTCCAGCTGGAAGTGCGGCCGCAGGAACACCGTCGCCCGGTAGGCGCCCGGCTTGCCGGCCACTTCGGTAACGTCCACCCGCGCTTCACGCAACGGGTACTGCGCCTTGATTTCCTGCGGCGCGTTGTCGTTGATCAGCACGTAGTCGGCGATCCAGTTGTTGAGGTAGGTCTGCACGTTGTCGCGGGTCATGAAGCTGCCGACCTTATCGCGCATGATGACCTTCAGGTAGTGAGCGAAACGCGAGGCCGCCAGCACGTACGGCAACATCGCCGAGATCCGCGCGTTAGCGTTGGCCTCGTTGGTGTTGTAGACCTTGGATTTGTTGGTGGTCTGACCGCCGAAGAACACGGCGACGTCGCTGTTCTTCTTGTGGCACAGCGCGATGAAACCGAGGTCGTTGAGCTCTTTTTCGCGGCGGTCGGTGATTGCCACTTCGGTCGGGCACTTCAGTGACAGGTCGCCGGAACTGGTGCGGAAAGTGTGCGCCGGCAGGCCCTCGACCGCGCCGCCGCCTTCAGCACCACGGATCGCCGCGCACCAGCCGTACTTGGCAAAGGCTTCGGTGATGCGTTGCGACAGCGCCCACGCCGCGTTACCCCACAGGTATTTGCTGTGGTCGGTGCCGTTGACGTCTTCAACGTAGGTGATGCCTTCCACGGGGGAGGTGTCCGGGCCGTAAGGCAGGCGCAGCAGGAAGTGCGGCAGCACCAGCGACACGTAGCGCGAGTCTTCACTTTCGCGGAACGAGCGCCACTTGATCAGCTCCTGGCTCTCGAAGACTTTCGACAGGTCACGTGGCACCGCCAGTTCGGTGAAGCTGTTCATGTCGAACAGCCGTGGGCTGGCAGCGGCAATGAACGGTGCGTGCGCGGCAGCGGCGACGTTCGACAGTTTTTCCAGCAGGCCAATGTCCTGCGGATGGCGGCCGAAGGTGTAGTCGCCCACCAGCAGGCTGAACGGATGGCCACCGAAGGTGCCGTATTCCTCTTCATAGATCTTTTTGAACAGCGCGCTCTGGTCGAATTCGACGGCTTTTTCCAGGTCGTTCTGCAGTTCTTTCTGTGTGACGTTGAGCAGGCGCAATTTCAGCCGGGTGCTGGTTTCCGTGTTCTGCACCAGCATGTGCAGGCCGCGCCACGAGGCTTCGAGTTTCTGAAAGTCGGTGTGGTGCAGCACCTCGTTGAGCTGGGCGCTGATCAGTTGGTCGATCTGGCTGATGCGGTCATTGATCATCGCCACAGTGTCCTTGTCGATGGCCATGCCTTCGTCAAGCACCTGGGTGGCGAACTCCGCGAGCATGTCGCGGGCGTAATCCTGCTGACTGTCATCGTGAGCCATGCGGCCCTCGGCGATGATCCGGTCGAGCAGGGATAAGGTTTCGGCTGCAGCATTCTCGCTGGCTTGATTCTGGGCGGCGGCGGGCATGACGGATGCTCCCTCGGTTAAATGGATGATCAGGCTTGCGGTTCGGCCGGGGCCTCGGCGTCAGCGGCCGGGGTAGCGGTGTCTGGGCGAGCCGATTTGATCTCTTGCAAGCCTTCGGTGTTGGCGATGACGTCGCGCAACAGCTTGTCCAGATCATCATTGCCATCGAGTTTGGTCAGCAGGTCGCGCAGACGCTGGCGAGCCTCGAACAGGCGGCGCAGGGGAGTGATTTGTTCCACTACCTTGACCGGATCGAAGTCGTCGATGTGTTTGAAGTTCAGCTCGATATTGAGCTTGCTGTCGTCGCCGGTGATGGTGTTGTTGACCTGCAGGGTGGCGCGGGGAGCGATCGAGGCGAGCACTTCGTTGAAGTTGTCGCGGTCGATTTCGGTAAAACGCCGTTCAGTCAGTTTTGCCAATGGTTTAAGTGGCTTGCCGGAGAGGTCAGCCAGAATTCCGACCACCAGAGGCAATTCCTTTTTTTCGATGGCGTTGCCGATTTCGACGTCGTAGGTGATTTGCACTCGGGGCGGGCGGACCCGGTCGAGCTTGTGCTGAGTACTTTCTGCCATGGTGGCTGACTCCGATGCGAAGGCGGGCGCAATGCATCGGGGAGGCCCGTTCATCGCTTTCCCTTACTGGACCGTAGGTTAGAAAGGGTGGCAGATGACCTGTCGTTCCTTTGACAAACCTTCCTCATTCGGCTCTGGGAACCGAACTACCCAAGACGCTAGAACAGGTCTATAAAAATGCAAGCGAAAAGCTTTTTTGGACTGTCTCGGGAAAAGGAAAATTCATTTTGTGCAGACGATTTTTGAGTGTTGTTTTGTTTGCGCTGCTCGCCGGTTGTTCTTTTTTCGGGCCGAAAGTCGATCTGGACAGCCTGACCCTCGACGTCGCGCCCAAGGCCAATGACGACACGCCCATTGCCGTGGATTTCGTTGCAGTCAACGATCCGGATCTGCTCAAGCAGCTTTCGGGCATCAGTGCCAGCCAGTGGTTTGCCGGGCGCGACCAGTACCAACGCGACTATCGTCAACTGATGAGCGTGTGGGGGCTGGAGCTGGTGCCGGGGCAATTCATCGACCGCCAGACCTTCCCGCTGGGGGGCAAGAAGGCGGCTGGACTTTTGGTCTTCGCCAGCTATAACACACCCGGAGCGCACCGCTTGCGGCTCGACGATCAGCGCGAAGCGTGGCTCAAGTTCGACAGCCGCGAGATGAGCCTGGTCAGCAAGGAAAACTGAAACACACCGCTCGCCGCCGGGTTGCGGCATGGTCGAAGGGAGTCGTATGAGTCTGCTACCTGACGCGGTCTGCTGGCATGAAGGCATGCAATTGCTGCCGCAGCATTTTCAGTTGCAGGGCCTGCGTGCCGAAGCCCTCGGTGCGCATATGGCGCAAGCGTGCAACCCGTGGTTCTGGGGCGTCAGTCGCATGGAGTTCGATCCCTCGGCGTTGAGCGCCGGGGTGGTTCGCGTGCTGGCGTTGCAAGGCACCATGCCTGACGGTCTGCCGGTGGATCTGCAAGCCGGTATCGGCCCGATTCTGGAACTCGATATTGGCCCGGCCATCAACGCCACCGACGATGCCACCGTCACCGTTTACCTGGCGATCAGTCCGTTGTGGCGCGCCGGGCAACTGCTACCGCTGAAGGGACGCCTGCAATCCGTGGTCGGTGAAGCGCTGCCGGATCTGACCAGTGGCGAGTTCCCGGAATCGATCACCGTGTGGCGACCCAACCCACGCCTGTGCACGCAATTGAACAAGGCCGATTCGATCTGCCTGCCGCTGCTGAAAATCCGCAAGGAAGGCGGGGGTTTTCTGCCGCTGGCCTATACCCCGCCGACTCCGATCCTGTTGCCCGATTCGCCGCTGGGCCGGCGCGTCGCCGGCTTGTGTGCACGGGCGCGGGAAAAGTGCATGTTCCTCGGCGGTCGATTGCGTCAGGCGCAACAGGCGGGCAATCAGGACGATGCGCTGGAGATTCGCCGGCAATTGACCGCGTTGTGGGCACGGCTGCCGGAAGTCGAAGGCACACTCAACAGTCGCATCGCCCATCCGCAGAGTTTGTATGTGCAGCTACTCGGACTGGCCGGCGCCTGGTCGGCACTCGATCCGCTGGCCGGGGTGCCGGCGTTCGCGCCGCTGGATTTTCTGGAGTTGCAGCGCGGTTACGAAGCGGTGCTGCAATGGCTGGAAATCACCCTCGAACTGATCCGCGCCGGCTATCGCAGCCTGCCGTTCGAGCGCGGCGAGCAGAGCTTTTCAATTCAGTTGCCCGATGAGCAACCGAGCCAGCGGCTGGTCATCGGCCTGCGCATGCCCAACGGGGCCAGCGAGCAGGCGGCCAGTGAATGGCTGCGCAGTGCAATCATCGCCTCGGCGCCGCACGTTGCCTTGCTCAGCCGCCAGCGCATGAGCGGATTGAGCCACCAGGCCATGAGCCGCAGTGAACAAGTGGCCTACAGCGTCGGCGATGACACGCGGCTGTTTGTGGTCACGGCCGAAGGCGCGTGGTTCGACGCACAACTGCCGCTGATGATCGCCGCGCCAGCAGCGAAGTTGACCAGCAGTCCGTGGCAGGTGGTGCTGTTTGTTGCGCAGACGAGTGAAAGTGCCTGATCACACAAGGAACGCAGCATGTCGGAAGGGACTGCCGGGGCCGGAACGAGAAATCTGAGTTTGCAGGACGCGCCGCTCAGCAGCGCATTTCGGCAGACGTGGCAGCAATGGTCGCTGGACTGGAGCCAGTTGCCCAAGGACCGCGAGGACGAGGCGGCTCTGGTCGAAACCGTGGTCGAACTCTCGACTCAGGCCTCGCAACGATTGTGGCGCACGGCGTACTCACGGGTGGGGGATTCCGCCACTGAGCAAGTCAAGGCGCTGGTCTATGCCTTTGTCGCGCTGGTTGATGAAACCCTGTTGTTCAGCCCGTGGCCGGGGCAATCCGCCTGGCAGAGCAAACCTCTGGAGTCGCGTCTGTATTCGACGCGCCAGGCCGGCGAGCAACTGCCGGCGGCGATTCAAACAGTGCTCGATGAACAACAACCAACTGCTCGCGATCTGGCCAACGTCTACCTGCAGTGCCTGATCCTCGGTTTTCATGGGCGACTGCGCGGCGAACACAGCCAGGCGCAGTTGGAGAAGTGGCGGTTGGCGTTGTTCAACTTCGCCTGGCAAGACGAGGCCGACTATGCCGATGTCAGTCAGCGCCTGGTACAACCCTCGCAGGCACCGCCGTTGCAGCTACCGGTACGCACGGCGTTGCCGGACGGCTTTCGCCTGGCGCTGGGGATTGTGGCGATGGTGCTGTTGCTGACCGGGATCGGCCAGTTTCTGTGGCGTGACATTCGTTCGGAACTGGAGCCGGTGCTGCAGATGAGCGATTCAGTGGCGGCCCCGGAGCAAGATTCATGAGCACTTTGACGATTGTCGCGTGGGTGGTCGCGCTGTTGTTGCTGCTGGTGATCATCGCGGTCGCGGTGTGGTGGCTGCGCACCCAGAGCGGCGCGGCGATCCGCAGTTTCTACGCTTCGGTGCGGCACATGGAGCAAGAGCAGGGCACCCATGATCGTTATCAAATGCCGTGGTTGTTGATGCTCGGGGACGAAATCCAGGGCACGCAACTGGTCAACGAATGGCACCTGCAACCCACCGACAAACCGGCGTGGTTCGGCCGCTGGTGGTCGGACCCCGAGGGCGCGGTGCTGGTGGTGCCGCAAGCATTGTTCTTGCCCGAGGACGGCATGCACCTGCAACGCGGCGGCTGGTGGCGTCTGCTCGGGCTGATTTTACGCCTGCGCAGCAAACGTCCGCTGGACGGGGTGATCTGGACGGTGCCGGTCAGTCGTCTGGACAACCTGGAGCAGGCCACCCAACTCGGTCTGGCGGCGCGTCGGCGCTTCATCGATCTGCTGCAACGGTTCGGTTTGAGTGTGCCGGTGTATGTGATCGTCACGGGTCTTGAAGAACTGCCCGGGTTTCAGGAACTGATCAGTGCACTGCCGGATGAGGCCCGTGATCGCACCCTGGGCTGGTCATCGCCCTACGCGCGCGATGCGGTCTGGCAGGGGCAATGGAGCGACCAGGCGCTGGACAGCTTGCACCGGGCTCTGGCCGAAGCGGTGATCGAAATCGGTACTTTGTCCGGGCACCTGAGCGCGGACCTGTACGCGTTGCCGGAACGTCTGGAAAGCCTGCGCCGTGGCCTGCAGAACGTATTGGAACCGGTATTTCAAGGCAACGCGCAGGGGGAGGCGCCGTGTTTTCGCGGCGTGTATTTCAGCGCGAATCAGCCGGCCGATGATGCGCTCGACGGGTTTTCCGCCGATGACAGCGGCTTGCAGCGCAGTGCGTTCGTGCGCCAGTTGTGGCGCCAGCGCCTGGTCGGCGAACGAGGGCTGGCCCAGGGTGTGCCGCGCCTGTTGCGCTTGCGTCAGCGCTGGCAGCGGATCACTGCCGGCGTCGCGCTGGTGGTCGGAGTGCTGTGGGCGGTGGCGATGATCTGGGTCTGGCACGACTCGGTTCGCGATGCCCACGAACTGGCGCGGCTGATGCAGGGCGCGCAGAAGAGCTATGTCGCCGTCACCGACGAAGCGCATCGCATCGAGCCGACCCGGCGCAATGTGCAGAGCTTCTGGCGTGTGCTGGAAAAAGCGCCGCACTGGCACTACGTGTCGTTGGTGTTTCCGACCTCGTGGTTCTCCTCTTTCGATACCCGGATCGAACAGGAACTGTTCCGCTCGACCCAGCGCCATATGCTGGTGCCGCTGCACGATCTGCTGGTGGCGGAGCTGGCGAAAATCAAGGCGATTCGCAGCACTGATCGGCGCTCCAGCGTCGAAAGCGAAGACCCGGCGCAATGGCAGAACTACCAGAAGGCCACGGATCTGGTGGATCGCGCATTGCGTCTGGAGCAACAGAATCAGTTGTTCGGTGAAGTGCAGAACAACCAGCGAGTGCCACTCGATGACCTGGTGCAATTGAGCAACAGCGCGCTGTCACTGAATCTCAACGCCGCCACCTTGCCCCATGCCGCTTATTACAACCGACTGCTGGCGGCAGGGGATGGCGGTGATCTGCAGGCGCTGGACCTGAGCGTCGAGCGGCCGCTGATTGTCAGCAACTTCACCGGGCTGATGGAACGCTGGCTCGATCAGTATTTCCTCGCCGACAACTTTGTCAGCAAGGCCGGTTACCTCAAGCTGCATCTGGAGCAACTGGAGGCGGGCAGCGGCAACAGCCTGAGCGAGCTGGAAGATCTGCGGGCACTGATTGATGATCTGCAAGCGGCGATCGCCCTGACCAACTCGACCTGGAGTCGCGGCAAGGGCCAGGAACTGGTACCGGGCTACCGCGACTTTCTCGACAAGGTACGCAAGAGCACATTGCTCGGGCCTGCCGTTGAACAACAACTCGACGCCCAGGCGAGCAAGTTGCAGCAGAGTTTTCGCGATCAGTGGATCGCCCAGGTCGGTTCTCGCGGCAATCTGCTGATGCAGCAGGGCAGCGGGCAACTGGCGTTGCAGGATCAGGTGGTGAAACTCAACAACGCCGTGCAGGCGCTGTTCAGGCGCGACTTCGTTTCGATCGCGATGCGCGCCACGCAGGACAACGTCAATATGCAGGGTCAGACCGTCGACGGCGATGACCTTAATACCTCGTTGAGTTACTTCGCCAGCTACAAAAGTTATGTCGCCGAAGAGCTGCCGCGCATCCCGCCGGTGTATCGCGATGCCTTGCTGCAAGCGGCCGAAACTGCCGCCGCCCAGGCGATGTGGCTGAGCCTCAAGGATCACAACGACCAGACCCATCCGTACGCGGTATTCAACGTTCAGGCCGAACAGGCGATGGCCCTGCAAAAAGCCTTTGTCGAGGTGCACCGCAGCGACCTCGCCGCGCGTCTGCAAGGCGCATTGAACCGGCGGGCGCTGGCGCAGATCGTCAGCGGTCTTGAAGAAATCACCGCGCAACCGTTGTTCGGTGGTCGTACCGAAATCAGTCAGTGGAACGGTTCGAAAAACCTCGGCCTGCAGCTGTACGGTGCCAGTGATGTGCAGGATCTGAAACTGAGTCTCAAACAGCAGTTCAACACCATGCTTGGCATCACCGAACGTCGCGCGCCGGCCCTGCAGTGGCTGATGACCCAGCAGGGTAACCTGTCGGCGCTGGATTACGAGCGAGTGACCCAGTTCAGCGCGCTCAACGATGAATTGCTCAAGTACAAGGACGCCAACCCGGCGAGTTC
This sequence comes from Pseudomonas sp. 13B_3.2_Bac1, assembly GCF_025466205.1. Lineage (NCBI taxonomy): Bacteria > Pseudomonadati > Pseudomonadota > Gammaproteobacteria > Pseudomonadales > Pseudomonadaceae > Pseudomonas > Pseudomonas sp. 13B_3.2_Bac1. Next base: position 61,888 of record NZ_JANLOG010000113.1, on the reverse strand, counting down.
CCCGGCGCAGATCGAGCAACTGGTCAGTCGTGATTTCATCGAGATGGACACCGGTTCCTGCCTGCAGGTTCTGCAAACGGCCAACCTGGCGGGTGGGCGTGGCACGCTGGCGATGCGTGCGGTGGAGTTGCAGCAGTCGGCGATGCAGCGTTGCCAGTTCCTGCAACAGCAAGAAGCGGCCACGGCCTGGAATGAACTGGCCAACTATTTCAATCAATACCTGGCCGACCGCTTCCCGTTTGCCAACGGGGTGCAGGCGCAGGACGCCGACCCGTCACGGGTCCAGCATTTTCTGGAAATCATCGACAAGCGCCTGCCGGTGGCGCAGGCCGGACTGGTCTTGAGCCAGACCCCGGAGCGTCTTGCCGCCGAAGACTTTCTCAACCGCCTGAAGCAGGCCAGCGTGTGGCTGACTCCGCTGTTCGTGCGCGACAAGAGCGGCATCCTCGGGGTGGAACTCGACGTGCGCTGGCGCACCGACCGCGAGGAAGAAAGGGGCGCCGATCAGGTGATTGCCTGGGGCTTGCTGGCGGGTAATCAGCAGATCAACTACCCCGGCGTCGAACAGCCGAACCTGCGCTGGATGGTCGGCCAACCGATCCGCCTGACCCTGCGCTGGGCACGCAACGGCAAGGAGCGCCCGGTCAACGATCCGCTGCAACCGAACCTAGTGGTGCGCGACATGGAGGCCGGTTGGGAGTACGGCGGGCCGTGGTCGCTGCTGCGCTTGATGCGTGCGCACTTCTCGGTGCAGCGTCAGCCGAATATGGATTACACCGATTTTCCGCTGGCGTTGCGCCTGCCGGTTACGGCGGCGACCGACAGCGTCACCAGCGAATTCACGCGGATGTTCGTGCGCCTTTCGCTGATGAGCCAGGGCTCGAAATTGCCGCTGTCGATCTCGCCATTGCCTACCCGCGCACCGCGTTCACCCTTTCAGATGACCAACACGACCGCTGCCCTCGAAGCCTCCAAGGAGAATCTGTGAGCCTGCCTTTGACAACCTTGCCAGAGCTGATCGACCAGTTGCTCGCGCCGATCAGTGCCGAGGCGCCGTGTGGTGTCGATCTGCGTTATGAACGCGAGTTCGACCAGTTGCGCGATCTGCGCCGCGAAGACGATGCGAGCCTGCCGACCGGGGTCTGGCAATCGACGCTCAAGCGCGCGAACTGGCCGGAAGTCGAGAAGCTGACCACCTGCTTGCTGCTGGAGCGCAGCAAGGATTTGATGCTCAGCGCCTGGCTCGGTGAAGCGTGGCTGCACCTGCAAGCGCTGGACGGGTTGCCCGGTAGTCTGGCGCTGATCGCCGGATTGTGTGAACGTTTTCCCGAGCACCTGCACCCGCAGGCCGAGGACGGCGATCAGTCGTGGCGGGTGATTCCGCTGGAATGGCTGGTGCGCCGGTACTGTGAAATTTTGCTGACCCGGGTGCCGTTGTTCGGCGCGAACAACAGTGATTTCGAGGTTTACACCCTTGAAGTCTGGCGTCGCCTGAAAGTGCAGCAGGTTCAGGTCAATGACAGTAAAGGCGCAAAGACTTCGGCGGAAAATGCGCGCAACGAGCAGAAACGGCTCAGCGAGCAGATCCGCGCGACACCGCTGGCATTCTGGCTGCGCACGCAGGGCAGTCTGCTGTTGAGTCTGCAACACCTGCAACGTCTCGATGCGTGGAGCGACGCTTATCTGGGCGGTCAAGGGCCGGGCTTCGGGCCATTGCAGCAAACCATTGAGGCGCTACTGACGTTGGTTCAGGAGTTCATCGCCATGCACCCACAACAACCGACGCCCGCGCCCGCACCACTCGAGACGCCTGTCGCCGTGGCGCAGGTTGTCGAAGAGGCGCCGGTGGCTCAGGTGTTACGCGAGCCGGCCAGTCGTGAGGAGGCTTACCGCCAATTGCTGCTGATCGCCGAGTACCTGGCGCGCACCGAGCCTCACAGCCCGGTGCCGTACCTGATTCGACGCGGAGTCGAGTGGGGTAATAAACCATTGAGCGAATTGCTCGGCGAGCTGATCAGCGCCGACGCTGAATCGCGGCGTTTGTGGACGTTGCTCGGCGTGCTTTAGCGCACGCGTTGATGGCCTGTTTTCGGCGGTAACTGAATCGGCGTCAGCACGGGTTGCCCCGAGAAGAATGCCGTAAGGTTTTTCCCCACCAGTTCCACCGTGCCTTGCGTGGCCTCCGGCGACAGACCGGCGACATGCGGGGTCAGTATCACGTTGCCGAGCGTTTTCAATGCGTCCGGTACTTGTGGTTCGTGGTCGAATACATCCAGCGCGGCGCCGGCGATTCGCCGTTGTTCCAGTGCCGTGATCAGCTCGGCGGTGGCGATCACACTGGCGCGAGCAATATTGACAATGAATCCCCCAGGTCCGAGCGCGTCGAGCACCGGACGCGTCACCAGATGCTGAGTGCCAATCCCGCCCGGCGTGGCGACGATCAGAAAGTCCGAGGCCCGCGCCAGTTCGGTCGGCGTCGAGCAGAAGGTGTAGGGCACATCGCTGCGCACCTGGCGGTTGTGGTAGCTGATCTGCATGTCAAAACCGAGGTGCGCGCGCTTGGCGATCGCCATGCCCACCGCGCCGAGCCCGAGAATCCCCAGGCGTTTGCCGGCCAGCGACGGGCGCATGATCTTCGGCCATTCACCGCGACGCACGGCGGCGTCGCAGCGTGGAATGTCGCGCACCAGCGCCAGCAGCATCGCCATCGCGTGGTCGGCCACCGACGAGGCGTTGACCCCGGCACCGTTGGTCACGGTGATGCCGCGATCACTGGCAGCCTGCAGGTCGACATGCTCGTAACCGGCACCAATCACGGTGATGATTTTCAGCGCGGGCAGGGCCGCGATTTCGTCGGCGGTCAGGCCCAGCGGGCCACGGGTCAATACCGCATCGATGCGGCTACCGTGGCTGGCGATGGCTTGCGCACGTTCGGCAGGCGTGGGGGCGAGGATCAGGTGAAAGCCCTGATGCTCGAGAATCGGCAAATAGTCATTGATGGTTTCAACCAGTACCAGAACGGTTGCGGGCATTGCGCGGCTCCTGTGATCGTCGGCGGGGCAGGTTGCGAAATTCGGTTCAGAGTGCTGAATGCGGAGCGGCTTGGCAATCATGCTGATGCGCGTTGTGTGTTCTGATTCTGGACGGCTTCGCGCAAGAAGCAAGGGCGGCAGCACACCGGCTATCCAGTGTGCTGACGGGATCATTGCGCTGTTTGGGCTTTGGTTTGTTCGGCCAGGGCAATCGGTTTGAAATCGTAGGTGGGATAGAACTCGGTTCGGTAACTGCCCCACGCGGTGTTTTCCAGTGCGAGGTTGACTTCGGCCAGGCGCGATGCCGGGAAGCGCACGGTGACTACTTGGCCGATGCCCATCATGATTTTCCAGCTCACCACTTCCACCCCGGCCGGGGGAAAGGTTTTATAGAACCCCTGTTGCGCGAGCTGGGCCTTGAGTTCGCTCAGCGGTCGCGACTGATCGTGTTTCAGGAATACGGTCAACATCATCGCGTTGTCTGCTGTAGCGACAGCATCCTTGACCGGCGGGGTGGCAGCTTGCGCACTGACGCCTGCGCAATAGGCCGAGGAGATCAATAGCGTCGACATCAGCAATGCTTTCATTGTTTTTTGCATGGTGGACTCCTGGTTTATTGTTGGGTGGCGGACTTTGTCTGGACCGTTCCGGTATAAGGCGCATGAACGACGTAGATCCGTACAGGCGGATTCTCATTGCGCATGTCGCGTGGCACTTCCCGGTAATAAAGAAATAACCACCACCGCCGTTGTTGTATTTTGATTCGCCCGTATCGGTGTGGAACAACTCATAACGATTGCGTTCGGGATCCCATGTCGAAATTCCCACTACGCCCGGGTAATTCGCTTTGCGTTCTTTGATTCCCTGAACTCAATGCCAGAAAAATATAGGCTCGTAGTTGTTAATTGTTCAATGACTGAGTATTCGCTTGTAACAAAGAGTTGTTATTTTGCATTGCGTAACGTTTTGTTCGATTTGTTTTTGCTGGTTTAGGTTGTAGGAATTATCTGAAATCTCGGAATGAGTTTAATTCGGAATGGGCGTTAGATGAAATCAATGCCCAGAACTATGGGCAGTCGTCGGTTATTGACTTCGGTGAGCGCGGATCAACATTAAACATCCTTGTAGGAACACCGATGCAGTTACAAATACTGCATTGACGTAACCGCACTACAGTGCAGCGACGTCAATTCGCAGGGCGGCGGGTCAGAACGTCACGTCGGCACTGTTGATCAACCGGGCGAAGGCAGCGCCGAGGGTTGCGTTGTGGTGATCGATGATCGCCTGCGCAGCGAGCGCGGGGGTGTCCATGCACGTGTGAGCGTCGGCCACGAGCACGGGTTTGAAACCGAGGTCGGCAGCGGCGCGGCAGGTGCTGTCGATGCAGAACTGGCTTTTCATTCCGACGATATACAGGTCATTGATCTGCGCCGATTCGAGTCGGCGCGCCAGGTCCGTGCCGTGGAAAGCATTGGGGCGGGATTTGTTGAAGAGGGTATCGACTTCTGCATCCAGCTCCAGTGCCGGCAGCAATTGCCAGAATGGGCTGCCCGCAGCAATCGGCGAACCTTCCGGCCCGGTGTGGCGCACGGCGAAGATTGGCACGTGTTGTTGGCGAGCCAGAACAATCAGGCGTTGGATATTGGCGAGGAGGCGTTCGCCGTCATGGGGTTGTTCCGGGCCATGGAACAGACCGACCTGCATATCGATGATCAATAGTGCTGCGGACATGGTGTTTCTCCTTGAGTGACTCACTGGTTTGCAACAGCAGCCGCACGGACGGGAGAAACAAAAAGGCCCCGTCCATTGCTGGCGGGGCCTTGGGTTTGCTGCGCGGGTTTTACCTCATGCACAAACACCACGACCCGCCGGTGGCGGTCGTGGTGGTGGTACGGGTGAGGTGCAGCGCGCAAACGTTCATGTGGCCGATGATGCGGGGGCCCGTGGCGGGCTGTCAACTGGCGTATTGGGCGATGCCGTTGCCGAACGACCAGTTCTCTTTTTTGACCTCAACCAGATTGATGAACACGTCCTCCAGACGAATGCCCAGATGGGTGTTCAGGTTCTGGGCGATGGTCTGGTACAGCGCTTTTTTCTGCTCCAGGGTCCGGCCTTCATTGAGGGTGATCTGGATGATCACCAGCTGATCGGTGCGTTGGATGCCCAGGTATTGCGGGTCGAAGATGAAATGCTCGCCGTCGTGTTCGTTGAGGATCTGGAAGTTATCGTGCTCCGGGACGTTGATGGCGCTGCGCATGGCGGCGTAGATCTGTTCGCCGATGCGTTTGGCGAAGGTGGGATCGGCGTGTTTTTTGATTTCGACGCGGACGAGGGGCATGGGCACAGACTCCGTGGGGCAGGGGACTCCTCTCACGCTAGAGCATGTCGGCCAAATTGAAAGTGTGGAGTGATGAATTCGCCGCTGTTTTTGTATGAGGCCGCCTACAATTTTCGCGGATTTTGCCTACGAATTTGGCAGATGCATCTGCTATCGGAATGGTGATGAACGCGAAATCATGTGGGTACAAAGCAGCCCGGGCACAGGGACTGCCAGAAGCCAAGGAAGGCGAATGCTCAAGAACGATCTTGAAAATCTGGAACTCGACAGGCTGGAGAATGAGTCAAGAAAGCTTGTGGCCGAGAGGAAAAAGCTCTTGGCGGAGGAAAAAAAGCTTAATAGAGAGACAAATTTATATCCGCTTGCGGTAACAGCTGGGGTGGTGACAGCAATCACCGCAGTAGCAGGTGTTTTCTTCAAGTTTTGATTGTTCGTTCCACAACCGTCCGACCAATGATCCAAAAAGGAAAATCCACATGAGTACCTATGACCGCAAAGCCAGAATGGAAGAGCTGGAACGTGAGCACGATGAGTGGGAAGAAAGAATGCGTATTAAAAACAAGGGCGATATGTACCCAATCTGGGGATTGTTGGCGTTCGGCCTGTTTTGCATGTCACTCGGATTTCTCCTGGCTCGATCGATCTGATCAAGTCCTGTCGTTCGAATTGGCGCTGAAACTTGCCGGAAAACGACATCTTGCGTATCCGTAGCCGACAGGATTTTTCCCGAAAACGACAACCTGCTGATCTGCTCCGTACAACCATTCCTCAGCTAAGTCTTTGCTTCTGCTCATTTATCGCGGAGAATCGCGCCCCTGTTTCGGCCGGAGCATGTCTGTCGGTTTTTTCCGACGCGTCCTGACCGAGTGGCAAGTGACCGGAATGCGGAGATCCGACCGGATGAATGATCAGGCCAATAGCGTCAACGAACGCTATGAAGCGGCAGCACCAGCTGAACTGTCGAGCTGGAATCGCCATGACACCACGTGGATGTTGGGACTGTTCGGGACGGCCATTGGCGCCGGTACCCTGTTTTTGCCGATCAACGCCGGTCTGGGTGGCTTCTGGCCGCTGGTGATCCTCGCGCTGCTGGCCTTCCCGATGACGTTCTTCGCCCACCGAGGCCTGACCCGCTTCGTACTTTCTGGTCGCGAAGGCGCGGACATTACCGACGTGGTCGAGCAGCATTTCGGCATCAAGGCCGGCGCGCTGATCACCCTGCTGTACTTCTTCGCCATTTTCCCGATCCTGCTGATCTACAGCGTCGGTCTGACCAACACGGTCGCCAGTTTCCTCGAACATCAACTGCACATCACGCCGCCACCGCGCGCGCTGCTGTCGTTCGTGCTGATCCTCGGCCTGCTGGCCGTGGTGCGTTGCGGCGAGCAGGTGATCGTCAAGGCGATGAGCCTGATGGTGTACCCGTTCATCGTTGCGTTGCTGTTCCTCGCGGTGTACCTGATTCCGCACTGGAATGGCGGCATTCTCACCACCGCTTCGCAAGTACCGGCGCCGTCGGCGCTGCTGCACACGCTGTGGCTGGCGATTCCGGTGATGGTGTTCTCGTTCAACCACTCGCCGATCATCTCGGCGTTTGCGGTGGACCAGAAGCGTCGTTACGGGGTCAACGCTGACCAGCGCAGCTCGCAGATCCTCTGCCGCGCCCACCTGCTGATGGTGGTGATGGTGCTGTTCTTCGTCTTCAGTTGCGTGCTGACCCTGTCGCCGGAACAACTGGCCGAAGCCAAGGCGCAGAACCTGTCGATCCTGTCGTACCTGGCCAACCACTTCAGCAATCCGACCATCGCTTTCGCGGCGCCGTTGATTGCGTTCGTGGCAATCTCCAAGTCGTTCCTCGGCCACTACATCGGTGCCAGCGAAGGCCTCAAGGGCCTGATCGTCAAGAGCGGCAAGCGTCCGGGCGCCAAGGCGCTGGACCGCATCGTGGCGGCGTTCATGCTGGTGGTGTGCTGGATCGTCGCGACCCTGAACCCGAGCATCCTCGGCATGATCGAGACCATCGGTGGCCCGGTGATCGCCGCGATTCTGTTCCTGATGCCGATGTACGCCATCCGTAAAGTCCCGGCGATGGCACGCTATCGCGGTCAGGCGTCGAACGTGTTTGTCACCGCCGTAGGTCTGGTGGCGATTTCGGCGTTGATTTATTCGCTGACGGCGTAAGCCAAAGCTCCAGATACTCAGCTACAGTGGCCGCTGTGCGTGATGCGCACAGCGGCTTTTTTTCGTCTGGAGACAGTGGATTGTCGAGCGCGCCCCAACCTGTAGAACCACCCAATCGCTGGCAGGACATCCTCGCCGGTCTGTCGATTGCCGGTCTGTTGTTGCCCGAAGCAGTCGCTTATTCCACCATCGCCGCGCTGGCGCCCCAGGCCGGGGTGATCGCCTTGTTTGCCGGGTTACTCTGTTATGGGCTGTTTGGCACCAGCCGTTTTGCGATTGTTTCGGCCACTTCTTCCTCGGCGGCGGTGTTGGCGGCGGCGACTGCAACCCTGGCCAATGGCGATCCGCAGCTGCGTTCTACGCTGGCCATCGGGCTGGTACTGGTCAGCGGTGGGTTGTTCTTGCTGGCCGGAGTATTCCGCTTGGGCACTGTCACGTCGTTTATCGCCAAGCCGGTGCTGCGTGGGTTTGCCTTCGGCCTGGCCCTGACCATCATCCTCAAGCAGGTCGCCAGCGTGGTCGGCGTGCATCTGACCGACGCCAATCTGGTGCGCTTCGCCCCGCAATTACTCGAACAACTGCCGCAATGGAACTGGCCGGCGGCGGCGGTTGCAGCGGTGGCGTTGCTGCTGTTGGGACTGTTTTCGCGCTTTCCACGGGTCCCCGGTGGTTTGCTGGTGGTGGTGATCGGCATTGTCGCCGGGCAATGGCTGAACCTGCCGGCTCATGGCGTGAGCATGATCGGTTTAATCGACCTGAGCCTTGAAGTGCCGAGCCTGCCGGTGTTGCCGTTTGCCGACTGGCTGCGGCTGGGTGAGGTCGGGTTCGCGCTGGTAATGATTCTGTACGCCGAGTCTTACGGTTCGATCAGCTCTTACGCGCTTAAGCACGGTGACCGTGTGACCTCCAACCGTGATCTGCTGGCGCTGGGTGCCTCGAATCTGTTGTCGGGATTGTTCCATGGCATGCCGGCGGGGGCCGGGTATTCGGCGACGTCGGCGAACGAGGCTGCAGGGGCGACTTCCCGCTGGGCCGGTGGGGTGGCGGCGCTGGTGGTACTGGTGATCGTGCTGACGGTACTGCCGTGGATCGCTCTGACGCCGGAGCCGATCCTGGCCGCCATCGTGATTCATGCGCTGGCGCGGGGCTTGAGTCTGCAGCCGCTGGGGCGCTATTTCGTCTGGCGCCGGGATCGGGTGCTGGTGTTGTGCGCGGTGGGGGCGGTGCTGGTACTGGGCATTCTCGACGGGTTGCTGGTGTCGGTGGCCATCAGCGTGCTGCTGATGCTCAAACAGATGTCGGCGGCGGACATTCAGGTGCTCGGACGGATCGACGGCGGGCATGATTTTGTCGATCTGCAACGTCATCCAACGGCCACAACCGAGCCGGGAGTGTTGATTGTGCGGCCCAGTGAGGCGTTGTTCTTTGCCAACGTCGAGCGGATTCTCGGTGCAGCGTTGCGCCTGATTCGCCATTCGGAGGCCCCGGTGCACACGGTGATCCTGAGTCTGGAGGAAACCCCGGACCTGGACGGCACCAGCATCGAGGCGATGCAGGAGTTTTTCCTGCGGGTGCATCAGGAAGGCAAGCGGTTGATTCTGGCGCGGCTCAAGCATGAGGCACTGGCGGTGCTGGAGGCGTTGCCCGAAGTGCAAGCAAATGGCGTGACGCTTAGCGGGCTGAGCGTTGATGGCGCGGTCCGGCAAGCCCTCAAACTCAACACTTAACCTCCGGTATTCCAAGGTATAAAAAAACGCCGCGCATCTCACGATGGGCGGCGTTTTCTATTGCTTTGTAACGTTAGGCTTGAACGACCGGGATCTTGGCGTTCGCAGCTGCTTCACGGAACTCGGCGATCTGGTCGAAGGACAGATAGCGGTAGACATCGGCCGCCATGCTGTCGATCTTGCCAGCGTATTCCATGTACTCCTCGACGGTCGGCAGGCGACCCAGGATCGAAGCCACGGACGCCAGCTCGGCCGAAGCCAGGTAGACATTCGCGCCGTCGCCCAGACGGTTCGGGAAGTTACGGGTCGAAGTCGAGACCACGGTGCTGTTCGGCTCAACGCGTGCCTGGTTACCCATGCACAGCGAGCAGCCTGGCATTTCCATGCGCGCGCCTGCTTTGCCGTAGATGCCGTAGTAGCCTTCTTCGGTCAGTTGGTGAGCGTCCATCTTGGTCGGCGGCGACAGCCACAGACGGGTAGGCAGCTGACCCTTGACCTGATCCAGCAGTTTACCGGCAGCGCGGAAGTGACCGATGTTGGTCATGCACGAACCGATGAACACTTCGTCGATCTTCTCGCCAGCAACGCTGGACAGCAGACGGGCGTCGTCCGGATCGTTCGGTGCGCACAGTACCGGCTCGTTGATGTCGGCCAGATCGATTTCGATGACTTCGGCGTATTCGGCGTCGGCATCGGCTTCCATCAGCTCAGGGTTGGCGATCCAGGCTTCCATCGCTTGCGCGCGACGTTCCAGGGTACGTGCATCGCCGTAGCCTTCGCCGATCATCCAGCGCAGCAGGGTGATGTTGGACTGCAGGTACTCGGTGATCGACTCTTTCGACAGCTTGATGGTGCAACCGGCAGCCGAACGTTCGGCCGAGGCGTCGGACAGTTCGAACGCCTGCTCCAGGGTCAGACCTTCCAGGCCTTCGATTTCCAGGATGCGGCCGGAGAAGGCGTTTTTCTTGCCTTTCTTCTCGACGGTCAGCAGACCGTTCTGGATGGCGAAGTAAGGAATGGCATGAACCAGGTCACGCAGGGTGATGCCAGGTTTCATTTTGCCTTTGAAGCGCACCAGGATCGATTCCGGCATGTCCAGCGGCATGACGCCGGTGGCAGCGGCGAACGCGACCAGACCGGAACCGGCCGGGAACGAGATGCCCATCGGGAAACGGGTGTGCGAGTCACCACCGGTACCCACGGTGTCCGGCAGCAGCATGCGGTTCAGCCACGAGTGGATGATGCCGTCGCCCGGACGCAGGGAAACGCCGCCGCGGGTCATGATGAAGTCAGGCAGGGTGTGGTGGGTGGTCACGTCGATCGGCTTCGGATACGCCGCGGTGTGGCAGAAAGACTGCATCACCAGGTCAGCGGAGAAGCCCAGGCACGCCAGGTCTTTCAGTTCGTCACGGGTCATTGGACCGGTGGTGTCCTGAGAACCCACGGTGGTCATCTTCGGTTCGCAGTAGGTGCCAGGACGAACGCCTTGGCCTTCTGCCAGACCGCAAGCCTTGCCGACCATTTTCTGCGCCAGGGTGAAGCCCTTGGTGCTTTCAGCCGGTGCTTCAGGCTTCTTGAACAGATCGAATGCTGGCAGACCCAGTTCGGCGCGAGCCTTCTCGGTCAGGCCACGGCCGATGATCAGCGGAATACGACCGCCGGCACGGACTTCGTCCAGCAGCACAGGGGTCTTCATTTCGAAGGTGGTGATGACTTCGTCGGTACCGTGCTTGCAGACTTTGCCTGCGTGCGGGTACAGGTCGATCACGTCGCCCATGTTCATGTTCGACACGTCGAACTCGATTGGCAGTGCGCCGGCATCTTCCATGGTGTTGTAGAAGATCGGGGCGATTTTGCTGCCGAAGCAGAAACCGCCAGCGCGCTTGTTCGGCACGTAAGGGATGTCGTCGCCGAAGAACCACAGGACCGAGTTGGTCGCCGATTTACGCGAGGAACCGGTACCGACCACGTCACCGACGTAGGCGATCGGGAAGCCTTGGCCGCGCATCTCTTCGATCTGCTTCATCGGGCCGGTCTTGCCTTGCTCGTCCGGAACGATGCCGTCACGAGCCATTTTCAGCATGGCCAGGGCGTGCAGCGGGATGTCAGGACGCGACCAGGCGTCTGGCGCAGGGGACAGGTCGTCGGTGTTGGTTTCGCCGGTGACCTTGAACACGCGCAGGCTGATCTTGTCGGCCAGTACCGGGCGCTTCTTGAACCACTCGCCGTCAGCCCAGGATTGCAGCACGGCTTTGGCGTGAACGTTGCCGTTCTTGGCTTTTTCAGCCACGTCGTGGAAGGCATCGAACATCAGCAGGGTGTGCTTGAGTTCTTCGGCAGCCACTGGCGCCAGCTCGGCGTTGTCCAGCAGTTCAACCAGGGTCACGATGTTGTAGCCGCCCTGCATGGTGCCTAGCAGTTCTACAGCGCGCTTCTTGTCCAGCAGAGGGGAGGAGACTTCGCCTTTGGCCAGGGCCGACAGGAAACCGGCTTTGACGTAAGCGGCTTCGTCCACTCCTGGTGGTACGCGATTGGTGATCAGGTCAACGAGGAAAGCTTCTTCGCCAGCCGGAGGATTCTTCAGCAGCTCGACCAGGCCTGCAGTTTGTTCGGCGTTAAGCGGCTGGGGAACGATACCCAGGGCTGCACGCTCTTCGATATGTTTGCGGTAGGCTTCAAGCACAGTTATTACCCTCATCAGTGGTCCCAAATGGGTGTCCGGGACGCTCGTCGCGAAATGCTCGTACTCATGCGCTGCGCGGCGTTGTGGGCCGCTTAGCCAGAATTACCGACCATTCCTTACAGAAGCTGCTTTCAAAGTTTTACGCCTGCAGAACGGGGAGCTGATGAGGGTTGGCGTTGGGCTTTTCCCCGCTGGAAAAACCCTTCGCCAACACCGCTCTGAAGGAACGACTGTGCTCGTGACGCTTTGAAAACAGCTTCTAACGGACATTGGCGCCTTAAAAGGCTGGCTGATTCTACGGCAAAAAAAATTTAAAGGTAAGTCGCGCTCTATTGGACTTTGGTGGCGTTGTGCGCAGGTGAGTCAAACCGCGAGCCAGCGCTTGCCCCTGACGTTTGAGGGGTGATCAATGCCCGACAAAGGGCTAACATGCCGGCCTGTTCCGCGTTTCAGTGTTTTGCCAATTTATGCCCAATCAGACCATCAAGACCCCCTGCGTCGGCCTCTGCTCCACTGTTTACGGAGATCTGGTGTGCCGTGGCTGCAAGCGTTTCCACCACGAAGTGATCCACTGGAATGGTTACGGCGAGGAGGAAAAGCGTGCGGTGTGGTTGCGGCTGGAGCAATTGCTGTCACAAGTGATGGCCAGCAAGGTCGAGATCTTCGATCCGGCGCGCCTGCGCCAACAGCTGGAACAGCGCAAGATCCGCTTCGTGCCGCATCAGTCGGAATATTGCTGGGCGTATCAGCTGATTGCTCGCGGGGCGCGGGTGATCATTAATCTGGAAGCCTACGGGATGGTGTTGCTGCCGGAGTTCCGCGAATGGAACCTGCCGGAATTGCGCGATGCCATTGATCGGGAATTCTTCCTGCTGTCGGAAGCGCATTATCAGCGCTACATCGCCCCCGGTTTCCTCAAGGACGCCTTCGGCGCCTGAAGATCAAAAGCTTCGCGAGCAAGCCCGCTCCCACAGGGATTTTGTGTTCGACATCAATCCACTGTGGGAGCGGGCTTGCTCGCGAAGGGGCCGTTTCAGGTACCGCAACGCTTAATGCTTCACCGCCAACTCCACCAGATGATCCTCAACCTCCTGCGGCTTGAGTACCAGCACATCGCTTTCCAGCGCATCCAGCACCACTTCGGCGGTATTGCCGATCAATGCGCCTGACAACCCGGTTCGCGCCACGGTGCCGATCACCGTCACCGCCGCCTGCAGCTTGTGCGCCATGAACGGAATCAGCACGTCCGCCGGGCCTTCCTCGATGTGCAGATGCTCGTCATCCACATCGAATTCAGCCTGAAACGCCTTGCACTGCTCGCGATATTTCGCCTCGATCGTCGACTTGAGCTGGAACACCGGATCCGCCGAGGACAGCATCGGCGACGGATGGGCCGTGATGACATGCAGATGCCCCTTGGCGAGGCTCGCGATGTCGTAGCCGTGATCGATGATCGTGGTGTGCAAGTGCCGGTGCTCGCCATCGGCATTGCCGACATCGACGGCCGCCAGAATCACCCGGTCTTTCCACGGTGTGCTGGTTTTCACCAGCAGTACCGGAGTCGGGCAGTGCCGCAGCAGTTTCCAGTCGGCCGGGGTCAGCAGGGCTTTTTTCAGGGCGCTGTCGGGGAAGTGCTGTTTGACCACCAGCCCGCAGCCTTCGGCCTGCTGCACATCGATGATGGTTTCGTGCAGGCTCTCGTTCCACGCCTGTTCGGTGGTCACGCTGTAGCCATCGGCGATCAGCGCGGCTTTGAGTACACCGAGCATGGCAGCGTGGTCGTGCTTGCGGTCGCACACCAGCAGGTGCAGATGGGCCTGCGTCACACCGGCGATCAACTTGGCGCGCTTGAGCGCCAGGCTTTCCGAATGTTCGGGGTCGATGACCACCAGAATGCTGCGAATGGCTTGCATGAGCGGAGTCTCCAGCAAAGAAAAGGCACGGCGTAGCACAACTATAGTTGCTGCTCCTGTGCCTGCGACTTGATGCATATCAACACCTGCGACTGGTGGTCTGCGGGCAGGCCGGTATAATCGGCGGCCTTTGCTCGTACACCTTTTACCGTGAGCCCCATGATCCTTCCCGAAATCCACGAATTCCTTGGCTGCCGCACGCCCGACGCCTGGGTCCAGGCGGCACTGGCCGATCAGGAAACCCTGCTGATCGACCACAAGAACTGCGAGTTCAAGGCCGCCAGTACCGCGCTGAGCCTGATTGCCAAGTACCATTCCCACGTCGACCTGATCAACATGATGTCGCGTCTGGCCCGGGAAGAACTGGTGCACCACGAACAAGTCATGCGCATCATGAAGCGCCGCAAGATCGAGCTGCGCCAGCTGCACGCCGGGCGGTACGCGTCGAGTCTGCGCAAAGTGGTGCGCAGCCATGAACCGGTGAAACTGGTGGATACGCTGGTGGTCGGCGCATTTATCGAAGCGCGCAGTTGTGAGCGTTTCGAAGCGCTGGTACCGCATCTCGACGAAGAACTCGGCAAGTTCTATTTCGGCCTGTTGAAAAGCGAGGCGCGGCACTTTCAGGGTTATCTGAAACTGGCTTACCAGTACGGCGACGCGAAGGACATCGCTCAGGTGATCGACAAGGTCCGTGCTGCCGAGCAGGAGCTGATCGAGTCGCCTGATGAAGAGTTCCGCTTTCACAGTGGTGTGCCGGCTGCGGCCTGAGACACAAACTGTTAAAAACTCTTAAGAGTATGAAATATCACCGAAAACCGGCCCCTGCGGCCGGTTTTTGCTGCCCGAAACAACGCCTCGGCGGCGATTGCCGCCATACTGTCGCCCACTTCACACATGGGTTGGCAGACGGTCGTTATGGATAACCTGGGTTTTGGCAAAGTCCTGCTGGTCGAAGACGACGAGCGTCTGGCCACGCTGATTGCGCACTTTCTCGAACAGCATGGCTACGAAGTGCGCGCGGTGCATCGCGGCGATCTGGCGGTGGCCGCGTTTCTCGAGTTCCAGCCCAAAGTGGTGGTGCTCGACCTGATGCTGCCGGGGCAGAGCGGCTTGCACGTGTGCCGGGAAATTCGCAGTGTGGCGGACACGCCGATTGTCATCCTCACCGCCAAGGAAGACGATCTCGACCACATTCTCGGTCTGGAATCCGGCGCCGATGACTACGTGATCAAACCGATCAAACCGCCGGTATTGCTCGCTCGGCTGCGCGCCTTGCAGCGGCGACAGGTGCCGGACAGCGGCGTGGTCAGCTCGCTGGAATTCGGACGGTTGAGCATCGATCGCAGCTGCCGCGAAGTGCGTCTGGCCGGCGAGATCATCGAAATGACCACCATGGAATTCGAGCTGCTGTGGCTGCTGGCCAGCGCCGCCGGCAAGACCCTGTCCCGCGATGACATCCTCAATCGCATGCGCGGTATCGCTTTTGACGGGCTCAACCGCAGCGTCGACGTGTACATCAGCAAATTGCGCAACAAACTCAAAGACAATCCCCGCGAACCGGTGTGCATCAAGACCGTGTGGGGCAAGGGTTACCTGTTCAATCCGTTCGCGTGGGAGCTGTAAATGCTGCGGTTATTCCTCGGGCTGTTTCTGGTGATGACAGTAGGGCTGGTTCTGGCCCTGCAAACCGTCGAGCACACCTTTAACGCGTTGCTCGACAATCAGATGCAGGCCTACAACCGTGAAGCGGTGCGCGGTCAGGCGTGGTCACTGGTCGAACACATGCGCGATCAGCAGGGAGCGGCGCGTGAGCAACAACTGGAAGCGTTGCGTCCGCACTACGGTCTGTCGCTGAAACTGGTCGAGGCCGATCAACTGGCGCTCAGCGCTGAGGAAAAGGCCGAACTGGCGCAGAACCTGCTGGTGATTCGCGACAACTACACCCAGTTCATCAGCAACATCGACGGTGGCTCGCAACTGCTCAGCATCAAGCTGCCGCCCGAGCCGAGCCTGATGCCGTTCTACATCGCGGTGGCTTACGCGATGCTCGCAGTGCTGATCGGTATCGTCCTGTTCTTCTGGGTGCGCCCGCACTGGCGTGATCTGGAAAAACTGCGTCTGGCCGCCGAACGCTTT
Source organism: Pseudomonas sp. 13B_3.2_Bac1 (assembly GCF_025466205.1). NCBI lineage: Bacteria > Pseudomonadati > Pseudomonadota > Gammaproteobacteria > Pseudomonadales > Pseudomonadaceae > Pseudomonas > Pseudomonas sp. 13B_3.2_Bac1. The sequence goes on along the minus strand of NZ_JANLOG010000113.1, from coordinate 45,878 downwards.
GGCGACAACGACCTGTCGGTGCGCATTCAACTGTCGAAACGCTCGAACATTCGCGATCTGGCCGAACACTTCAACCTGATGGCGGCACGGATCGAAAGCCTGATCGCCAATCAGCGCGAGCTGACCAACGCGGTGTCCCACGAACTGCGTACGCCGATTGCGCGATTGTCGTTCGAACTCGACCAACTCAAGCAACAGCCGGACGCCAGTCAGAATCGTGAACTCATTGCCGACATGTACGCCGACCTTGGCGAGCTGGAAGAAATGGTCTCCGAGCTGCTGACCTACGCCAGCCTCGAACGTGGCGCGACGGTGATCAAGCGTGAAAACATCCAGGCCGCCAACTGGCTCGACAGCGTGGTCGGCAGCGTCGCGCTGGAGGCGGAAGCGGCGGGGGTGCAGTTGCTGATCGGTGACTGCCGGCTCGACACCGTGCGCATCGAGCCGCGGTTCATGGCGCGGGCGGTGATCAATCTGCTGCGCAACGCCATTCGTTATGCCGAGCAGCGAGTCGAAGTGACGCTGGTGCGCAGCGGCGATTACTACGAAGTGCGGGTCAACGACGACGGTCCGGGTGTGCCGGTGGAAGGTCGGGAGAAAATCTTCGAACCGTTCTCGCGGCTGGATGCCAGTCGCGATCGGCGAACCGGTGGTTTTGGCCTGGGGCTGGCGCTGGTGCGGCGGGTGTCGCAGTCCCATGGCGGGCAGGTCGAGGTCGGGGAATCGGCTTGGGGTGGGGCGTCGTTTCGGATGACCTGGGCGCATCTGGACTGATTTGGGTTGGCAGGTTGGGCCCCATCGCGAGCAGGCTCACTCCTACAAAGGAATGGATTCCAAATGTAGGCGTGAGCCTGCTCGCGATGGGGCCATCAATCACAGCGCGAAACTATGCTCATTTGACCAACCCCAACCGCTCATGCCACTGCGCAATCGACTCCTCGGGGTACACCGCAAACTGCTTGTCCTTGGGTTTCGCATCCACCTCGACCCAGGGCGCCTTCGACCCGAGCATCAAATGCGTGTGCTCCGGCGGCACCGGCAGCGGCGTATCGATGGCCGAAGCGAACGGGTGAATCAGTTCCGGCCATTCCGGGCTGAACAGCCACAAACCACTGCCGCACTGAGAACAGAAATGCCGCTCGGCTGTGCTGCGATGGGCACGTTTTTCGCCTTCTTCCTTCATCTTCGCGTGGTAGATCGAGATGTGCTTGCGACCCTGGACTTTCAGACTGGCCGCATCGCCGCCGAGGTTGATCGCGTAACCGCCACCGCCCTGGGTCTTGCGGCAGATCGAGCAGTAGCAGCGTTGATAAGGGTAGGGGTGGGCGCTGGTCAGACTGAAGGTGACGGCGCCGCAATGGCAGGAGCCTTCGAGGTGCATGAGGGGCCTCCGGTTGGCTGAAGGGGTGCGGTTGAGCCTAGAAGGTTTTGCAGTGTTTGTTCTGGTGCCATCGCGAGCAGGCTCACTCCTACAATTGGAATGCATTTCAAATGTAGGAGTGAGCCTGCTCGCGATGAACGATGACGCGGTCGCACTGGACGCCCACCGCCAGCCCGGTCAGCATGTCCAAAAAAAAGGCACCCCAACCCATGCGAAGACTCCCCTCACTGGCCGCCCTGCGAACCTTCGAATGCGCCGCCCGCCACGCGCATTTCGGTCGGGCCGCCGCCGAGTTGTGCGTCACCGACAGCGCGGTCAGTCACCAGATCCGGCAACTCGAAGAACAACTCGGCGTCCCGCTGTTCATCCGCGAAGGCCGGCAGATCCGCCCGACCATCGCCGCCGGACGCCTGATGCAGAGCCTGCAACAGGCCTTCGAACTGATCGGCGAGGCCTGCGATGAGCTCCGCGATCCGTCTTCGTTGGCGGTGTTGCGCCTGGCGGTCACCGCCGAACTGGCGCAGAAGTGGCTGATGAACCGCCTCACCGATTTTTACGCACGCTATCCGCACATCACTCTGCACCTCTACGAGCAGCCGATTGACGCCAGTGCCCCCGGCGAAGACATCGATCTGGCGATCACCTACGGCACCGGCCCAGTGGACAGCAGCGCCTACTTCGTGCGGCCGTTGCCGGCGCTGCAATTCTTCCCGGTGTGCAGCCCCGGACTGTTCAACCAGGGCTCTCTGAAAGCCCCGAAGGACCTGGCCCGTCATTGCTTGCTGCACGACGATCAGGACGGCAAGACCTGGACCGCCTGGCTCACCAGTCATGCCGGCGATCTGCGTCCGCAGCGCCAGTTGTATTTCGCCCACGCCGGTCTGGCGCTGGAAGCGGCGGCGCAGGGGCAGGGCGTGGCGATGGGCGACAACCTCACCGCGCAGGAGGACTTGCTGAGCGGGCGCCTGGTGCGGCCGTTCGCGTCAAGCATGACCGCGCTTGGCCAATACGCGCTGGTCTGCGAGCGACTGCGCCTGGAACGTCCGGCGGTGGCGCAGATGCTCGAATGGTTCAACGATCAACTGGCCGATTGATGAGTTGAATTCAACTGTTCCGCAATAATCATCGTTGGCGGGCCAGCCGTCAGCGACCGTAGCCTGTGGTCATTCCCAACCCCAAGACGAGGTTTGACCATGGCACGTTTGCTTGACTCCACCCCCAAACACGACGGCTTTCGTCTGCCCGGCGAATTCGAAGCCAAATCCGGTTGCTGGCTCGGCTGGCCGGAGCGCACCGACGTGTGGCGCAACGGTGCGAAACCGGCGCAGAAAGTGTGGGTACAGATTGTCAGCGCCATCGCGCAGAGCGAACCGGTCACCGTGTGCGCCTCCGCTGCGCAATTCGCCACTGCGCGCCGCCAGTTGCCGCCGCAGGTGCGCGTGGTCGAGATGACCTGCAACGACACCTGGTTCCGCGACAGCGGTCCGTGTTTCGTGGTCAACGACCAGAGCGGCGAAGTGCGTGGCGTCGACTTCGAATTCAATGCTTATGGCGGCCTCGACGGCGGCCTGTATTACCCGTGGGACAAGGACGACCAGATCGCCAGCAAGATCCTCGAAATCGAACGTTTCGACCGTTACCGCGCACCGCTGATTGCCGAACTCGGCGGCATCCAGAGTGACGGCCAGGGCAGCATCCTCACCACCGAACAGTGCCTGCTCAACCGCAATCGCAACCAGCATCTGGGCAAAGACGAGGTCACTCGACGCCTGACCGATTACCTCGGCGCCGAGCAGGTGATCTGGCTGCCACGCGGTTGCAAGTTCGACGAGACCGATGGCCATGTCGATGATCTGGCGTGCTTCGTACGCCCGGGCGAAGTGGTGCTGCAATGGACCGACAACCGCGATGATCCGCAGTGGGAAATCTATCAGGAGGCCTACGACATCCTGCGCAGCACCCGCGACAGCCGTGGTCGCGAGTTGATCGTGCATAAACTGCCGCAACCGGACGTGCTGGAGTGGACTGCCGAAGAAGCCGAAGGCCTCGATCAGCAGGACAGCACGCACACCCGTCAGGCCGGCACCCAAATTTGCGCGTCGTACATCAATTACTACGCCGGTAACAGCTCGATCGTGGTGCCGCTGTTCGGTGATCGCAACGACCAAGTGGCATTGGCGACCCTCGCCGAACTGTTCCCGCAGCACAAGATCGTCGGCATCGAAAACTCCCGGGAAATCCTCCTCGGTGGCGGTAACGTTGCGTGCATCACCATGCCGCAATACGCCGGCACGCCTCACAAGAAGGGGGTGTGATGATGGGCCTGCACAAACTGACTCAAGCGTTACTGCTGGTGCTTGCACCCCTGTGTGTGCAGGCCGCCGACACCGCCAGACCGGTGGTCAACCTGTACATCTGGGGCGAGTATCTGGCCGCGGATACGCTGAAGAATTTCGAGGCGCAGACCGGCATTCATGTGGTCGCCGATCACTTTGATTCGCTGGAAACCGTGGAGACCAAACTGCTCACCGGGCGCAGCGGTTATGACCTGGTGCTGACCGCCGGTCAGCACCTGTCGCGGGCCATCGAGAGCGGTGCGATCCAGCCGCTGGACAAGGCGCGGGTGCCGCATTTTTCCGGCGTCGGTGAAGAGTTCCGTCAGCACATGGCGGTGTTCGATCCGGGCAACCGCTTTGCTGGAATCTACGCTTGGGGCACGACCGGCGTCGGTTATCAGGAGCAGGCGATCAAGCAGCGTCTGCCGGAGGCGCCGACGGACAGTTGGGCGATGCTGTTCGACCCGGCCGTGGTCTCTAAATTTGCCGATTGCGGGGTGAGTCTGCTCAACGATCCAAACGAAGTGTTCGCCGCAGTCATGAAGTACCTGGGCCTGGACATCAACCGGCAGAACCTTGATGACCTGAAGCTCGCCGAGCAGCAACTGGCGAAGATCCGTCCGTACATTCGCTACTTCGACAACGACCTGAACATCAGCGACCTGGCTAACGGCAACACCTGCGTGGCGATGTCGTGGAATGGCAACGTGGCGATTGCAGCAGGGCAGGCGCAAGCGGCGAGCAAGCCGTTCCAGCTCAGTTACCGCATCCCGAAGGAGGGCACGCTGATCTGGTTCGACGCCATGGTCATTCCCAAGGACGCGCCGCATCCGCAGGCCGGGCTGGCGTTGATGGATTACCTGATGACTCCCGAAGTGATCGCGCCGATCACGGACACCATCCATTACGCCAATGCGATCACGGCGGCGGATGCTTTGGTCGATGCCTCTATCCGAAATGATCCGGGGACGTATCCGTCGGAGGCGGTGCGGGCTTCGCTGTACAGCAAGAATGACAATGGCAAGGCGTTCAATCGGGCTTTGATTCGGGCGTTCAGCAAGTTGAAGTCTGGCCTCTGAAAAGCCAACCCTCACCCCAGCCCTCTCCCGGAGGGAGAGGGAGCCGACCGAGGAGTCTTGCGTAATACATCGACCTGAAAATCCGGGGCGACTATGGATTCACAGCCGCTATTTCAGGTCGGCGGATATCTCAAATCTCCCCCAGTCAGTTCCCTCTCCCTCCGGGAGAGGGCTAGGGTGAGGGCAGCGGTTTTGGCATGCGCCACAGGTACCAGGCCGCCACCGTCCGATACGGACTCCACGCCGAGCCGATCTCGATCATCTGCTTGCGCGTCGGCTGCACCTCCAGCCCCTTCAAGCGCCGATAGCCCTCGCGCACGCCAAAGTCATCCGCCGGCAAAATATCCATGCGTTCGAGGCTGTAGATCAACAGCATCTCCACCGTCCAGCGGCCAACCCCGTGCAGGCTGCCCAAGCGTTCGATCAGCGCCTCGTCGTCCATCGCCAGCGCGGTGGGATAATCCGGCACCACGCCGTCCAGCGTCGCCTGGGCGATGCCCTGAATAGTCGCAATCTTGCCCGCCGAAAAGCCGCAGCCGCGCAACTGATCGAAGTCGGTCGCGAGAATCTGCTCAGGCCGGGGAAACGTCTGCCCAGGAAACAACGCCACCAGGCGCCCGACAATCGCATCCCCAGCCTTGGCGTGCAGCTGCTGATAGGCAATCGCCCGCACCAGCGATTCGTAAGGATCACGCGTCGGGTGCGGTTGATGCAGGCAAGGGCCGATGGCTGCAATGTGTCGCTGCCAGTCCTCGTCGAGCGCGGCCAGAAACTCGCTGGCCGCCTGATAACGATCCAGCATACTATTTCAGCAGGCCGTTGACTTCGCCGTAGGTCAGCGCCTTGAGGTCGTGGGTGTCGAGCTTGCCGCTGGCGAGGAAGCTCTTCACCAGCGAACCCATCGCGCCATAAAGGAATTCGGCGATACCGGAACCGGCACTCAAGCGGCGCACGCCCAGGGCTTGCAGCTCAGTCGGCGAGGGCAGGCAGGCGAAGCCGAGCACGTTCACCGGCAGTGACGTGCCCTTGCAGATTGCTTCGATTTCATACGCGGCAGTCACGCCGGCAGCAAACAAGCCATCGGCCCCGGCCGCCTGGTACAACGCCGAACGGCGCAGGGTTTCGGCGACGCGATCCTCGGCCGGTACCAGACTCTTGAGGTAGACGTCGGTGCGCGCGTTGATGAACAGCTTCACCTCGCGCTTGCGGGCGACTTCGCGTGCCACTTCGATCTTGCGCACCAACAGTCCCGGGGCGCCGCTGCCGTCCTCGATATTGATCCCGACCGCACCGGCAGCGAGCACCGCGTCGATGACTTCGGCCACACGCCCGAGGTCATCGGAATAACCGGCCTCGATGTCCACGCTCAACGGCACCTTGATCACCCGGGCGATGGATTCCACGGTTGAAATCAGCCGTTCGAGGGGCAGGGTGTTGCCATCCGCATAGCCGTGCGCCCACGCGACCGCCGCGCTGCTGGTAGCGACAGCCTTGCCGCCCGCTTGCTCGACCAGCCGCGCACCGGTGGCGTCAGCGACGTTGGTCAGGATCAGCAGGCCATCCTGGTGTAACTGGTGAAACCGAGTGTCGAGCGCGTTCATCGAAATCCCTTCTAGTGAGTGGTGCAAATCTTCAGAAAGCCAGTGGTTGCGTGAGCTGCACCGCAGCGTTTTCCAGCCGCAGCAGAAACGCCTTGCGCGGCTGCCCACCACCATAGCCGGTCAGCGAGCCGTCCGCACCGATCACTCGATGGCACGGCACCACGATCGCCAGCCGATTGTGCCCGTTGGCCAGCCCCACCGCGCGACTGGCGCCGGGTTTGCCCAAACGTGCGGCGAGGGTGCCGTAGGTGCTGGTGTGTCCATAAGGAATGTGCAGCAGTTGCTCCCAGACTTGCCGGTCGAACGCGCTGCCGGGCAGGTGCAGCGGCACGCTGAACAGAGTGCGCGTCCCGGCAAAATATTCGTTTAGTTGTTCTTCGATCTGCTGCAGATGCGCGTTGTGTCCCGGTGCGACCACGTAGCCATGGCGGGTCTGTAACGCTTCGACTTCGCGGGTCAGCGCCGGGCGATCGAGAAACTCCAGCAACACCAGTCCGCGACGTTCGGCCATGGCGATCATCGGCCCCAGCGGCGTGGTCAGGCGGGTGAACAGCAGCGGCTCGCTGTTGGCCGCGCGCCCCGGGGTGATGTGGAACGACTTTTGGAACGCATCGCGAAAACCACTGAGCGATTCGTAGCCTGAGTCGAACGCCGCATGGTCAATCGAGGTGCCCTGGCGAATCCCGCCCAGCGCCATGCCGAGTCGGCGGGTGCGCAGCCACGCATGGAAGGTCATGCCGAAATGCTGCTTGAACCAGCGCCGCAATTTCAGCGGTTCAATACCTTCGGCCAGCAACTGTGCATCACTCCAGCGCACCTCCGGGTCGGCATCGACGGCTTTCAGCAGGCGCTGCACCCAGTCGGGGGCGATGGCGGCGGCGTCCAGCGGTTTGCAGCGCAGGCAGGCGCGATAACCGGCGGACAGGCACTCATCGGCATGGGCGAAGAACTCGACGTTCTCCGGTTTCGGCTTGCGCGCCGTGCAACTGGGGCGGCAGAAGATCCCGGTGGTTTTCACGGCCGTGAAGAACACTCCTTCGTAGGCAGTGTCGCGTTCGAGCATGGCGCGAACCATCTCGGCGTGCGGCGGCAGCAGTGCGGTTTGTATGTTCATGGCCTGAGCTTAAATCCAGGATTTCGATGGCTCCACCGAAAAATCGACAGTGAATTTTTCCGATTCTGCACCACAATCAGCGAGTCGCCGATTCGATGGAGCCAACCCATGCAGCCGTTCATCATTCAACACCTCGATCACATCGTCCTGCGGGTCGCCGATCTGCAACGCAGTATCGATTTCTACGGTCAGGTATTTGGTGCCGAGGCGGTCAAGCACAACGAGCAACTGGGCCTGGTGCATTTGCGCGCCGGGACCTCGATGATCGATCTTGTCGACTTGCAGGGCGAACTGGGCAAGAAGGGCGGCGGGGCGGCCGGCACTGAGCGACGCAACGTCGATCACTTCTGCCTGCGTATCGAACCCTTCGACGAACCGGCGCTGACCCAACACTTGCAGGCACACGGCCTGAGCGTGGAAAAAGCCGCCAGACGCTTCGGCGCCGAGGGCTACGGTCTGTCGCTGTATTGTTTCGACCCGGACGGCAATCAGGTCGAACTCAAAGGGCCGTCAGAGGCCTAGGCCTCACGCCCGTTTGGCCATCAACAGCACCGAAGCCGCCGCCGACAACAGCCCCGCGCAGCAACGGTTGAAGATCCGCTTGCCGCGCGGCTCGGCGAACCAGCGGCGCATGTGCAGGCCCATCCAGGCGTAGGCGCCGATGGCGATCCATTCCAGCAGCAGGAACAGCGCGCCGAGCACGGCGAATTGCGCCGGTACCGGACGGCTCGGGTCAACGAATTGCGGCAGGAATGCCGTGAACAGCAGGATTGCTTTCGGATTGCCCGCCGCCACCAGGAACTCCTGACGCGCCAACCGCCAGAACCCCACCGACGCTCCCGCCACCTGCTGCTCGGCCTCGGGGTTGGCGCGCCACAGTTGCCAGGCGAGGTACAGCAGGTACGCCGCGCCAATGATCTTGATCGCATGGAACAGCCATTCCGAGGTCTGCAGCACCACCGACAACCCGGCGCCGGCGAGGGCGATCATCCCGGCGAACGCGATAATCCGCCCGACGCCGGCCGCGCAGGCCCGGCGATAGCCATAGCGGGTGGCATTGCTGACCGACAGCAGGTTGTTCGGGCCGGGGGCCATGTTCAGGGCGAAACAGGCCGGGAGAAACAGCGACAGCGTGGCGAGGTCCATGGGCTTGGGCTCCAGAAGCGATGACGCTTTTTTATCACAGGCTGCGGGCGCGCTGACCCGTACAGTCACGCGGTGCTGTCGCGGTACAGCTTCGATAACCTCTTTAATCGAGTCGAACTTTTCCGATTTTGCGGAACTCTGAAAGGTCAGAAGCCGATGGTTTCGTCCGAAAAAAACTGTGCGCCAGGTCAGAAAAGGCATTTGCCGTGTAGTATCCGTCCAACGTTGCAAGCACCCCGCATGGCCCCGAAGCGGCCCCACCAAGAGCGATTTACATGCAAGCAAAGGCCCGTGAAGTTTATGTGCCACTGGTGCTGCAAGATCTGCGAGCCGGTACTGCCGAGTTGCATATCGCACTGGAAAAACGTCTTCCTTTTTTCTCCGATACCCTCGATTCCAACGCTTTTTTGCGGCTGATGCAGGCCTACTACGGCTTTTATCGACCGCTGGAAAGCGAATTGCTCGACAGCGGCTCGATCCCTGCCGATTTCGATCTCACGCCACGTCTCAAGTCGCAGACCCTGTTAAATGATCTGCAGGCTCTGGGCCTGACGGCCGAGACCATCGCGCGTCTGCCGCTGTGTCAGTCGTTGCCAGTGATCGACTCCAGCGCGACCTGCCTGGGGGTGTTGTATGTGCTGGAAGGGGCAACCCTTGGCGGGCAGATCCTGCGCCGCGAAATCGCCTCGAGGTTGCGCCTGAATGCCGACAATGGCGCGGCATTCCTCGATATTTATGGTGCCGCCACCGGTCGCCGCTGGCGCGATTTCATTGAATACCTGGGCAGTCGGTCGCTGGATGCGGGCGAACGTGAGGCCGTGGTTGCGGCAGCCCAAACCACATTCAGCTGTTTCGAGCGTTGGCTCGAAAGCCGGGAGGTACTGGCATGACTCCGCAAGACAAAGAAGCCTTTGAAGAACTGCTGGCCAACTGTGCCGACGAGCCGATCCGCTTTCCCGGGGCGATCCAGCCCCACGGTTTGCTGCTGACTCTGAGCGAGCCGGCGCTGGAGATCATTCAGATCAGCGCCAACGTCGAGACCCTGCTGGCACGTCCGGCGCAGGAACTGATCGGCCAGCCGCTGCACAAGTTGCTGGGTGAGGCTCATGCAGCGACCGTTAGCGACGCGTTGCTGCATCCGGTGTTTGCCGATGCCGGACCGCTGCATTTTCGCCTCAACGGCACCGCGTTTGAAGGGCTGCTGCACCGTCATCAGGGCGTATTGATTCTGGAACTGGAAATCCACGTCGAGAATTTCCAGCCGCGTAACGTCGCCAGCAATCCAACCAATCTGGGACGTATGCTCCAGCGTCTGCAAGCGGCCACCACGTTGCAGGCGCTGTATGAAATCAGCGTCAAGGAAATCCAGGCGATGACCGGGTACGACCGGGTGCTGATCTATCGCTTCGAGGAGGAGGGCCACGGTCAGGTGATCGCCGAGGCGTCCGATCCGTCGATGGAAGTGTTCAATGGCCTGTTCTTCCCGGCCTCCGACATCCCCGAGCAGGCGCGCGAGCTGTACCGCACCAACTGGCTGCGGATCATTCCGAATGCCGATTACCAGCCAGTGCCGCTGGTGCCCAAGCTGCGCCCGGACACCCAGACCCCGCTGGACCTGAGTTTCGCCACCCTGCGCAGCGTGTCGCCGATTCACTGCCAGTACATGAAGAACATGGGCGTGCTCTCGTCGATGAGTATTTCCCTGCTCAAGGGCGACAAGCTCTGGGGCCTGATCAGTTGCGGCAACCGTCAGCCGCTGCATGTGCCGCACGAACTGCGCAGCGCGTGTCAGACCATCGGCCAGGTGCTGTCGCTGCAGATCAGTGCGATGGAGTCGCTGGAAATCAGCCGCCAGCGCGAAGAAAAAGTCGAGGCGTTGGCGCTGCTCAATCAAGCAATGATCGACTCGCCGGAAAATGTCTTCGATGGTCTGGCGCAGCAGCCGCAAGTGCTGATGGCGCTGGCCGGGGCCGGGGGCATTGCGATTATCGAAGACAAACAGCTGCACCGTTACGGCAACTGCCCGGAGCCGGAAGAGATTCGCGCGCTGCACAAATGGTTGCAGGAAACCGGCGAACCGGTGTTCGCCAGCCATCACTTGGCGAGCGTCTATCCGCCGGCCGCGCAGTTTCAGCCAGTGGCCAGCGGCGTGCTCGCCATGAGCCTGCCCAAACCGGTGGACAACGGCGTGTTGTGGTTCCGCCCCGAGGTCAAGGAGAACATCAACTGGAGCGGTGACCCGCGCAAGCCGCTGGATCTGGAAAACTCCGACGCCGGCCTGCGTCTGCGCCCGCGCACCTCGTTCGAAATCTGGAAAGTCGAGATGGCCGGGATCTCCACCAAATGGAGCCATGGCGATCTGTTTGCCGCCAACGATCTGCGCCGTTCGGCACTGGAAAATGACCTGGCCCGCCAAGTGTGCCGCGAGCAGGAAGCGGTGCGCGCCCGTGATGAACTGGTGGCGGTGGTCTCGCATGATCTGCGCAATCCGATGACGGTGATTTCGATGCTCTGCGGCATGCTGCACAAGGCCTTCAGCTCCGATGGGCCGCACACTTCGCGGCGCATCTCCACGGCCATCGACACCATGCAGCAGGCAGCCGGGCGGATGAACACGCTGCTGGAAGACTTGCTCGATACCTCGAAGATCGATGCCGGGCGCTACACCATTGCGCCGCAGACCCTGGATGTCGGGCAGATGTTCGAAGAAACCCAGTCACTGCTCGGGCCACTGGCGCTGGACAAGGACATCAGCATCTCGTTCGAAGCCGATCCCGACCTGAAAATCCATGCCGACCCGGAACGCCTGTTTCAGGTGTTGTCGAACCTGATCGGCAACGCGATCAAGTTCACCCCGCGCAAAGGCTCGGTGGGCGTGCTGGCCAAGTCTGACGGTAAAGAGATCGTGTTTACTGTGCGTGACACTGGCGAAGGCATTCCCAAGGAAAACCTGGCCCGGGTGTTTGATCGTTACTGGACGGTGAAGGAAGGCAATCCGACCGGAACCGGCCTGGGCTTGTACATCACCCAAGGAATTGTTGAAGCCCATGGCGGGCGGATCGAGGCCAGCAGTGAGCCGGGGCAGGGCACGGAGTTTCGGTTTACGGTGCCGGTGATGCTTGCGGGCGAATGAAGAAATAGCCCGGTCGGTTGATGCCGGCCGGGCCACAGTTCTACTCGGGATTACAAATCGCCGTCGAGGCCATGGAGCGCGCTGATCGATTCTTTTGACAGCGGACTGAAACGGTTGTGTCGCAGCTCGTGGATCGCATACAGGGCGCGACCCGTGCGGCCGTTGCCGTCACCGAACACATGAAAGCCCGCGACCGTAGCGAACATTTGCTTGCCGAAGTGTTCATGGGCGGGGTCGAGAAGCTTCAGATGATCCTGCATCAAGGAAAAGCCACTGATGTTGCTGCCATATTTTGTAGGGTGCGTGCCTACACGAATGATGTCAGCGGTCGCCGGCGCGATACTGACGTGTAACTGGCGGATCAGATCCGGGTCAGTGAGGGGCTTGTTGCTGTTGGCGTACTCTCGCAGTATGGCTACGATACTGTCGAGGTCGTTGCCCGGTGAGTTCGAAGCATGAACGATCCACGCCCCGGCTCGCTGGGCGTTATCGGTAAAGCCTTTAGGGTTGTAACGTGACTCGGGCACCACGCCGTTGTAAGGCGCTGCTCCCAGATTCTGTTTCAGCACATTCTGCTGATGGTTTTTCATGTAGATAACCTTGCGCGCCTCCAACTCGCTGAACGACTCCAGCAAATCAGAATATTCGCTGCCGGCTGAACGCGCGGCGCTGTATTCGTGGCGGTTCTTTGTCATGAACGTTGTCAACAGATCATCGAGTGCCGTCTGGCCGATCAGGGCCTCCAGCTCCTGAGTCTTTTGCAGTTTGCGTGTGGTACTCACCAGTGCATTTTTGTACAGCTGGTCCAGCTCCGCGTAGCTGGCACCTTTGGGTAGCGCAGTGTTCTGGTCCAGCAGGCGCTTGAGGACCTGGCTGGCGGTTTCAATGGTGTCATCCTGAAACAGCGCTCGCCCGTGCGCGACCGTCGGTAATGTCATGCGAATCTCCGCCGCCGCCCCGGACTTGCCCAGCGCTTTGACCAGGTCATAAGAACCGCTGCTGGTGCTGGTCAGCCGCCGGAGTTGACGAGCACTGATACGGCTGACGGTGTTGCCGTAATGAGTGAGCTTCAGCGCACTTTTACCCAGCAGTTTGCCGGTGCCGACCAGCAGTTGTGGAACGCCGTCCAGCGGGTTGAACAGCGATACCAGAACATTGCCGGCCACGCGGCTGAGGCTTAACAGCCGCGTGCTGCTGGCCGCGGCTTTGGCCAGGGCCCCGGCCGCCCCGATAAACACAAAGGCCACGGCGAGGGCGTCGATGACACAGCTGAAGGCCGCCCCGCTGCGTTGATCCGGATCATCCGACGTCAGTTGCTGAATACAGCCCCGGAACGGAATGAAGATATTCAGAATGATGTTGGCAACGCGTTCGTACTCCTCCTGCTGCTCTTCGTATTCAGTCTGGTCATAGCCCATCCGGTAATACTCGTCATAGGTGATGGCCGGGTTCTTGTGTGCAATGAAGTCGGCCAGGTCCTTGAGCCTGACGGAGCGAAAGCTGTCCATCGGCGAGACATGCCAGGCGGAAGGTTCGTTGTGCTCGGCAAATTCCCCCAGCCGATCAAGCAGCATGCCGAACTCGCGAATCTGCGCATACTCTTCAAGTTGCCAATGGTGGCGCGGCAGTAACCGGTTGATGTCCGCCTGTTCGGTTGGCCGAGGCGTTGCGCCCTCGAAGTAAGCCTTGTGCTCGCTCACGATGTTTTCGAGGTAGGTGAGACGCGGGAAAACTCCTGTTTCCTCATTGGTCGCTTCGTCGAAGCTGCCGGTGTCTTCGTTGAACGCTGACGCCTTGAAGTAAGCCTCGGCCAGACGTTCGCTGGTACGGCACAGCCCCTGTAGCGGGAACAGCTCGAAGCAGTGGTGCTTCGACTTGTGACGACACAGGATGACCACGCCGTGCGGGGAGAAGTGGTCGGCGCTGTGACCGGGAATGTTGCGGTTGCCGCGCACCAGGTACACGGTTGACGCGCCCTGGGTCAGCGCTTGCCGTTCACTCAGGCTCAGGTTGGAAAACGCCAGCCGGATCATCGTGCTGATACCCGCCTTGAAGCGTTCGTGCTGCGGTTTGAGCTGCTCGGCGTACAACCCGTTGACGGGCGCAAGATCCGCCAGGCCGGGATGCACATCGTGCAGATTGCGCTTGCTCGATTTGCTGGTGAGGTTCTTCCGATGCAGCTGGTTGGCGAGGTAAAGATTGATCACCGTGTCGCGGATCAAACCACCCTTGTTGTGCGGTGAAGCGAACATTTCTCCCTGATTAGCAATGCCGGCGTCCAGCAGCGTTTGTCTTGCCAGTTTGCGGCGGCTGACCGGGGCCGCCGTAATGGCGTGCAGTGCGTCTTCCAGTTCCTTGGCATAAGCGCTGTAGTGATTCATCGCTGCTGTTGCAACGCCTTCTGGCGTCAGTGCCGCGTTTTCATCGGGAAGCATTTCGTTGATGGCTGCCCAGTCCATCACGCATTGCAGATTGAGGACTTGATGCACGGTCCTTTGAGCGTCGCTGAGCGGTGCAAGCGCGGCGAATTTGATCAGTTGGGCGTAGGACAGTGTCAGGGACAGCCCGGGCGCGATGCGTTCCGTCAGCAGCACCGCTTTGCGCAACAATACCCAACCGGGCGAACCGATCAACAGCGTCTGCGGGGTCAGCACCAGGAACTCCGGGGACTGGCCCGCCAGCACCAGCTCCACCGCCAGGTGCGCGGCGAACGGATCGGCACGGTTGATTTGCTCGAACTGCTGTTTCAGGCGAGCACGGGCCTGGGCCGAGGTTTCGTGCACGTGCAACGGCGCGTAACGCAAGCCACGATGCGTCGCGACCCGTTCTTCCGAACCCATGTCCAGATCCAGCACGACAGCGGCGAGCAGCAACCGACTGCGCGTGATTTCGGTCATTGCCGGTGCCGGGTCCGGGCCATGCAGGGCTTCGAGACAGGTTTGCGCAAACTCCCGGGCTTCACGCGTTTCCAGCAGGTGTTTCCACGCCAGGCGCGGATCCTCCATCACCAGCGCGCCACTTTTCTTCACCAGCAGCGCATCTGTCAGATAGTTGATCAACGGTTCGGCATCCCGGCCAGCATCGGCCATGCGCTTGCGCACCTGCTGCAGGACCAGCGGGTATTGCTCGGGTTCGACAATCAGCGCAGCGTCGTCGGCTTCTTCGCTGATGCCCCAGTAGTTGCCGAACTTCGGCGCGGGCGGCAGGGTGAATTTCAGGCAGTCGATCAGGTTGGCGATGGCGGCTTCGTCTTCAGGTCGGTCGATATCCTGAAAGATCAACCAGTTGCGCAAGGGAACTTTGTTGCCGGAAGAAATGATGCCGCCAGTACGCCGGGCGCCATTAGCCAGAAGTTCAACATCGGCGCGCAGCGCTTCGACTTCATAAAGTTGATCGGTAATGATGCTGTAATGAATGTAAGTACCGGTAGAACCTGTTTCTTCATGGGCGACATAAACTTCGCCATTGCTCAACACCATGAACCAATGGTTCTTGTCGATGCTCAGTTTGTCAGTGAAGCTGACGAATTCCGGATGGTGGATTACCGTGCGTAGCAATAGTTTGCCGGCGTGATGTGCATGGTCGAAATCGCTACCTGCAATCACCTCGGTGACGAGTTGCAGGGCATCATCGCTGGTGCTGGAGTTTTGCAGAAGGAAGTGTCTGTTTTCCAGGGCTTTGGCAATGTTCAGGCGCTCTTGCTCATCGGCGGAAGCGGGGGCGGCGCTGAACAGGTTGCGGGTAATATCCATATAGAACTCTTCTGTTTCCAGGTTGATGTAATACAGCGATCAGTCACCGGTGGGGTGGCTGTTTGTGAAGTTGCCGGGGAATATAAAACATTGCCCGTCGTGATTTATCTGTTTTGAGTTTCAGGCTGTTTTCAAAAGTATCTGGATATTTGTTAGTTGGATTAACGTTAAGAGTTGGTTGGGGATGGGTGGGTGATATTCCGTTCCAGGGTGCTGTAGATTAATCGGGGTAATTTTGTTCAATACACCCAAGGTTGGCGCTGGTTAGTGTTGCGATCTTGTTCCTTGAATTGAAACAGGTGTGCGATGAGTCTGATTGTGTCGATGGCGGCGTTTGCATTGGTGGCGTCCATTACCCCGGGACCGGTGAATATCGTGGCGTTGAGTTCCGGCGCGCAATTCGGCTTCCGGGCCAGTCAGCGGCATGTAGCGGGGGCGACGTTGGGGTTTGTGTTGCTGCTGGTCCTGATGGGCCTGGGGCTGCATGAAGTGCTGACGTTGTGGCCGGCCCTGACCCGGGTGGTGCAACTGGCCGGGGTGGCGTTTCTGTTGTTCATGGCCTGGAAACTGGCGGCTGATGACGGTCAGTTGAATGCCGGCGAGGCAGCGCGTGCGCCGTCGATGTTGTACGGCGCGGTGATGCAATGGCTCAACCCGAAAGCCTGGCTGGCTTGCGTGGCAGGGATGGGCGCGTTTGTCGCCGATGGCGAGGCGCGGCTGGTCTGGCAGTTTGCGGCGGTGTATCTGGTGATCTGCTATTTGTCAGTGGGTTGCTGGGTGTATGCCGGGACGTTTTTACGTGGGTATCTGGGCAATCCGGCGGGGATGCGCCTGTTCAATCGGATCATGGCTTTGTTGCTGGCGGCGAGTGCGATTTATCTGTTGTTGCCATAAGTCTCGTGTCATTCACCCAGCCGATCGTGCTTGCAGCATGGCGACCCATTCTTTGGCGAAGCGATGGCAATCACCGGGCCAGCGCGCCGTCAGCAGATTGCCGTCGCGCACCACGAATCCTGTTTGCGGCGCTTTTGCGCTATCACGCCTGGCGATGAGGGGACCGCGTACAAAGTCGGATTGGCGCGACAGTGCGGCAGTCACTTCTGCCTCGACGGTCTGCGGGTAAGTACGGAAGTAACGCCCCAGCCAGGCGCAGGTCATCAGCCAGGCCGGTAACTCCATGGTGGTCGCCAGTAACGCTGTGACCTTGCGCCCGAACAACACCGAACGTCCGGTGTCAGGGTCAAGGGTGCGGGCCAGTAACAGCACGCCATGACACACCGCCGCCACGGGTTTTTGTGCCTTGAAAAACTGCAGGGCGATTTGCCGTGCCTGTCCGGACTCCAGCAGGCTGCGCATGCCTTTGGCATGACCGCCGGGAATCAGCAGGCCGTCGAACTGAGACGGGTCGACATCGGCATACGCCAGCGGTTGAAGAAATGCTGCGCTGTCGATCATCTGGGCGTAACTGTCCAGGTCGGCCTTGCGCGTCATCAGCATCGGGTTCAGCGGCCCGAACCCAACGCTCACCAACCGTGAATCGGCGTAGGCAGGCAGGCCTTGCGGCGTGGCAAAACGGGCTTCGATGCCCGCGTTGTGCAGCGCCTGCCACGGCACGCTGCTTTCAGTCGGGTCGTAATCGGCGGACGGCAACAGAATCAGAATCATCCAGAGCAAACTCCCGGGCCGGGATTGGCCGCTGATCTGGAGCGTAGTCGATTTTGGCTGTCAGCCGCGATATTGGCCGGGTGTCGCGGCCAGATGCTGTTTGAACGCGCGCTGGAAGTGCGCTTGATCGGCAAACCCTGCTTCAAGGGCGACATCGGCAATCAACTGGCCGCTGCGCAGGCGTTCGCGGGCGAACTGGATGCGCTGGTTGACCACGAACGCGTGCGGGGTCATGCCGTAATGCTGCTTGAAGGCGCGGATCAGGTACGAGGGCGACAGCTGCGCCGCCGTGCAGATGTCCTCCAGGCTGAGCAGATCGGTGCAGTGTTCACGGATGAAATCGGCGGCGCGTTCGAGCTTGAAATTCGGCTCGCGCAACGGTTGTTCCGCCGGGTTCAGGCGCAGTTGCAGGTCGCTGAAAAACTCCACCGCTGCGCTCTGTTTACGCAGTACATCCTGCTGCTCATCGACCAGTGTGGCGTACAACCCTTGCAGCGCCCGGAACAGCCGAGCGTCATTCAAATGCGTGGTGGAAAATCGGCGGAACTCAAGCTCGGTACTGAACCCCAGCTGATGCTGCAAGTCCGTCAGCCACGGCGTTTCCACGTACAACATCAGATACGACCACGGCTGATCATCGATCGGATTGCAGGCGTGCACATCGCCCGGATTCATCAGCACCACGGTGCCGGCGGCGACGTCGAAGCGCGATTGCTCATGCACGTAAATGCTGCGCCCGGCGGTAATCGCACCGATGGAAAAATGCGCATGGGAATGGCGCGAGTAGCAGACCTCACGGCCATCGGCGATAGCCCGCGCTTCGATGAAGGGCAGGGCGTCGTCACGCCAGAAGTGTGGCGCTTTTTCAGGGCTTTTGGCGGCGGCGTGTTTCATCGTTATTGTTCCCGGCAGGCCAGAACCGGAGTGTATTAGCTCCGGCCGGCAAAGGCCCGCTCAAGTTCGGCGATGTCGAGTTTTTTCATCTTGAACATGGCCTGCATCGCCCTTTGCGACTTAGTGGTGTCGGGGTCTTGCATCATGTGCATGAAGGCCACCGGTACAATTTGCCACGACACCCCGAACTTGTCCTTGAGCCAACCGCATTGCTGGGCCTCAACCGGGCCCCCGGCCGACAGGTTGCCCCAGAAGTGGTCGACTTCTTCCTGATTCTGGCAATTGACCTGAAACGATATGGCTTCACTGAACTTGAACATCGGCCCGCCGTTGAGCCCGGTGAAGGTCTGGCCGTCGAGTTCGAAACTGACAGTCATCACCGCACCTTCCGGCTTGCCGTGAAATTCCTGGCCGACCTTGCTGTAGTGGGTCAGGCCGGTGATTTTCGAATGATCGAAAACCGAGCAATAGAACTTCGCAGCAGCTTCGGCCTGATCATCGAACCACAGGCACGGTGTGAGTTTTTGAAAGCGTTGCATGGCAGTCATCCTCGGCAGGTTAGACACGCAGGATAATCAGCGTAGTCAGTCCTTGGTCGAGTGGCGGTGCCGTAGATCGACAAGTGCTTCGCGGGCGAACACAAACCCCTGTAGGAGTGAGCCTGCTCGCGATGGCGTCGGTACAGGCGTTGGTGTTGCCTGAGCCTACGCCATCGCGAGCAGGCTCACTCCTACAAGGGGCGCTGCTCGGCAATCATCAACAGGGACTGCGGCACCGCACTTTGCGGATGCTGCGGTTCGTGCAGGCCGACCAGTCTGAACCCCGCCATGTCCAAGGCATTCAGCCAACTCGACAGCGTGCGGAAATACCACGGCATCGGCTGCCACCGGCCCTTGAACCCGGCGAAGGATTCTTCACGCCAGCCATCCTGATAATCGCCGGCCGCCACGGCCCAAGGATGCAGGGTCTGGATGATCAAGGAGCCGCCGGGAACCAGCAACGCATTCATCGCGGCGAGCAGCGCAATGATGTCCTGATGCAGCAGCGAGAAATTAGCGCAGACCAAATCGTAATCACTGCCGACATCGACCCGGGCGTCGACCAGCGCCTCGTAACTGGCAACATGCAGCTTGGCCGAACCAGCCTCACGTGCTGCCTCGATCAGCGTTGCATCGCCATCGACACCCGCCGCATCGATGCCCCGGTCCGCCAGCGCCCGCAACAACCAGCCTTCACCGCATCCCAGATCCAGCACTCGCTCGGGTTGACGGCTCATGATCGCCAGCAGGATCGCCTGATCGGTGACCTGCTGACGGCTTTCGATGGCACCGCTGCGGATCACTTCGATCCAGGCATCGGCGTTGTCGTGCCAGCTCTGCAGAAGGGTGGATTCGGGTGAAGGCATGGCGCTGTCTCCGGTAAAAGGCAGATTGTGAGCGTTCGCTGGTGCGCCTGCTATGTTCAAAGGCTGAACAGAGTCTGGCAGAGGATAGACACCATGACCCCATTAACTGGCGGTTGCCTGTGCGGTGATGTGCGTTTCAAAGCATCGGGCCAACCTTACCGCGTCGGCATCTGCCACTGCCTCGATTGCCGCAAACACCACGGCGCTTTGTTCCATGCCTCGGCGATATTTCCCGAGAATGCGGTGACCGTCAGCGGCAAGACTGGCACGTATCAAGGGCGAGTGTTCTGCCCGCGCTGTGGTTCACCGGTACTTGCGCGTTCGGGGGATGAAATTGAAGTCAATGTCGGCTCGCTGGACGCGCCGAACCAGTTCACGCCGACTTATGAGTTGTGGACTATCCGTCGTGAGGCCTGGTTGCCGGCGCTGCCATTGGCTCACCACTACGAACGTGATCGAGAGCGTACGAGTCGTTCCGAGGAGTAGTGCACTTCAGGCCAATCAAGTCCCTTGTAGGAGTGAGCCTGCTCGCGAATGCGGTGGGTCAGCCAACCCATCATTGACTGACCGATTGCCTTCGCCAGCAGGCTGGCTCCCACACGGTCCCTGGTGTGACCGAGTATTCCAGCAGGCACCTGAAAACCTGTGGGAGCTGGCTTGCCAGCGATGGGGCCGGCACATCCACAGTTGATGTTGCCTGACCCACCGCCATCGCTGGCAAGCCAGCTCCCACAATGATGTGTGGTCCCTACAGATCTCTGATCACCTCCGCGGGAGCATGAAACGCTTGAGTTTCAGCCGCGAATAAACGCCAGCAAATCGGCATTGATCGTCGCTGCCTCAGTCGTCGGCATCCCGTGCGGAAACCCCGGGTACGACTTCAACGTACCATTTGGCAGCAATTTCGCCGACAAAGGCCCCGAGTTCGCATACGGCACAATCTGATCATCCTCTCCATGCATCACCAGCACCGGCACGGTGACCTTCTTCAGGTCTTCGGTGAAATCGGTCTGCGAGAACGCGACGATCCCGTCGTAATGCGCCTTGGCGCCGCCGATCATGCCCTGACGCCACCAGTTGCCGATGATCCCCTCGGAGGGCTTGGCGCCCGGGCGGTTGTAGCCGTAGAACGGCCCGCTGGGAACATCGCGATAGAACTGCGCGCGATTGGCCGCCAACTGCGCTTGCAAGTCATCGAACACCGATTTCGGCAAGCCACCGGGATTGCTTTCGGTCTTGACCATCAGCGGCGGTACCGCGCTGATCAGCACGCCTTTGGCGACGTTGTCCTGACCATGCCGGGCAATGTAGTGGATGACCTCGCCGCCGCCGGTGGAGTGGCCGACATGCACCACGTTCTTCACCCCCAGATGCTGAACCACCGCCAGCGCATCGTCGGCGTAATGGTCCATGTCGTGGCCGTCCCAGACCTGGCTCGAGCGTCCGTGCCCGCGACGGTCATGGGCAATCACCCGAAAGCCCTGTGCCAGAAAGAACAGCATCTGCGCGTCCCAGTCATCCGAACTGAGCGGCCAGCCGTGGTGGAAGTGGATCACCGGGGCGTCTTTCGGCCCCCAGTCCTTGTAGAAAATATCGACGCCGTCTTGGGTGGTGACAAATCCCATGTTCGCGACTCCTGACCATTGTGATGGGTTACCGCGCTCGTCGCAGACCGGTCGTGATGGTTCGGATGAGCGCCGTTATCAGCCACAGGATTAAAGTCGACATTTTCGGGGGCAGGCATGACCGGTGGTCGCAACGTCTGGCTTCACGCGCAAATTAGGCTTTGCTGAAAGGGATAAGCCGAGGCGCGCACAGGCTTCGATGGCCGTAGCGACGCCCCTTCAGAACACCGTGAGTCTGAGGAAAATCCCCGATGCTGACCTTGAATATCAATGGCAAGGATCAGGAACTCGATGTGCCGGCCGACATGCCGTTGCTCTGGGTTCTGCGTGACGTTGCGCACCTGACCGGTACCAAATTCGGCTGTGGCATGGCCCAGTGCGGCGCCTGCACCGTACACGTCGATGGCGCTCCGTTGCGTGCCTGTATCACGCCCGCCACCGCCGTGGCCCACGGCCAGAAAATTCTCACCATCGAAGGCCTGTCGACCGACGGCTCGCACCCGGTGCAGCAGGCCTGGGCCGAACTCGATGTGGTGCAGTGCGGCTACTGCCAGTCGGGGCAGATCATGTCTGCCGCCGCGCTGCTGGCGAAAATCCCCAAACCCACCGACAGCGATATCGATCAGGCGCTCTCCGGCAACATTTGCCGCTGCGGCACCTATCCACGGATCCGTGCGGCGGTTAAGCGCGCGTCCGAAATCGGCTGATGCATGTTGGGAGAAGGGTGATGAACAGTCCTGTATCGCGTCGCGGATTTCTCAAGGGCAGTGCCGTGCTGGGTGGCGGTCTGGTGGTGGCGTTCGTGGTCCCCGGTGCCCATCGCTTTGCCATGGCGGCGGAGAATGAAGGCAAGGTCTTCGCGCCGAATGCGTTTTTGCGCATCGCCGCCGACAACAGCGTGACGGTGTTGCTCGGGCATTCGGAAATGGGCCAGGGCATCTGGACCGGCCTGACCATGCTGATCGCCGAAGAGCTGGACGCCGACTGGTCGACGATCCGCGTCGAACACTCGCCGGCCTCGGCGGCCGATTACGGCATGCCGGCGTTTGGCGGGATGCAGATTACCGGCGGCTCGACCTCGACCTGGATGGAGTTCGACCGTTACCGGCTCGCCGGGGCCACGGCGCGACAGATGCTGGTGGAGGCGGCGGCCAAGCGTTTCGATGTCGCGCCTTCAGCCATTCGTACTGAATCGGGCGTGGTGATCGCCGGCGATAAACGCGCGACGTATGGCGAACTGGCGGACGCCGCCGGGCAACTGCCTGTGCCGGATCCCAAGTCGATCACCTTCAAGGAGGCCAAGGACTGGAAGGTCATCGGCAAGCCGACCAAACGCCTCGATACCCCGGAGAAAATCACCGGGCGCGCCAAGTTCGGCATGGACGTGCAATTCGAGGGCTTGATGACCGCGATGGTCGCCCGTGCACCGGTGTTCGGCGCGACGGTCAAATCCTTCGAAGGCGCCGAGGCGCTGGCGGTGCCGGGTGTGCACAAAGTGGTGCAAGTGCCGACCGGCGTAGCGGTGATTGCCGATCATTACTGGGCGGCGAAACTCGGTCGTGATGCATTAAAAGTCGATTGGGATCTGGGGCCGCATACGGATCTGAGCAGCCAGGGCTTGCTCGACAGCTTCCGCAAACTGGCGGCGACACCAGGCAGTTCCGCCAGCCAGGCTGGGGATCCGAAAGGCAACTTCGACAAGGCAGCGAAGAAAATCGACGTCGAATACAGCGTGCCGTATCTGGCACATGCGCCAATGGAGCCGCTGAACTGCACAGTGAAAATCAGCGCCGAAAAGTGCGAGATCTGGACCGGCACGCAATTCCAGACCCTCGATCAAATGGTCGCCGGCAAGATCACCGGACTCAAACCCGAGCAAGTGGAGATTCACACCGAGTTTCTTGGCGGCGGTTTCGGGCGCCGGGCCAATCCGACCTCGGACTTCGTCGCCGAAGCGGTGCAAGTGGCGAAGGCTGCCGGGATGCCGGTGAAAACCGTGTGGTCCCGCGAGGACGACATTCGCGGCGGGTATTACCGCTCGATGTTCCTGCATCAGGCACGCATAGGCCTGGACGGGCAGGGCATGCCGCTGAGCTGGCAGCATGTGCTGGTCGGCCAGTCGATCATGGCCGGCACCATGCTCGAACAGACCATGGTCAAGAACGGCATCGACGCGACTTCGGTCGAAGGCGTGGCCGACAGCCCGTATATCAAGGGCCTGGCCCATCAACAGGTCGAGCTGCATTCGTCGCAGACCGGGATCAATGTGCTGTGGCTGCGTTCGGTGGGGCACAGCCACACCGCGTTCGTCATGGAGTCGCTGATCGATGAGATGGCCACGGCGGCGGGCAAGGACCCGGTCGAATATCGACGCACCTTGCTCAAGGACCATGCGCGCCATCTCGGGGTGCTGAATCTGGCGGTGGAGAAGGCCAACTGGCAAGCGCCATTGCCGGACGGGCATGCGTTGGGCGTGGCGGTGCATGAGTCGTTCGGCAGTTATGTGGCGCAGGTGGCCGAGGTCTCGCAGGACAATCTGGCGATCCGCGTGCACCGCGTGGTGTGTGCGGTGGATTGCGGGATCGCGGTCAATCCGCAGAGCATCGCGGCGCAGATGGAATCGTGCATCACCTTTGGCCTGGGCATGACGCTGCACAGCAAACTGACGGTCAAGGACGGCGCGGTGGTGCAATCCAACTATCACGACTATCAGGTGCTGCGGCTCAACGAGATGCCGCTGGTCGAGGTGCATATCGTGCCCAGCAGCGACAAACCCGGCGGCATCGGCGAGGCCGGGGTGCCGCCCACCGCGCCGGCGGTGGCTAACGCGGTGTATGCGCTGACCGGGCAACGGTTGCGTGAGCTGCCGCTGCAACTGGCGGGGGTGTGAGATGAAACGACATCTGCTGTTGGGCACGGTGATGTTGCTGGGGCTGGGCGGCTACGCCTCGGACCTGTTTGCCGATGATCAGGAGGCGCTCAAGGCGTTCGGCACGGTGCAGAAGGTGTTCCAGAGCCCGCGCTGCCAAAACTGTCACATCCCCGGCGACTCGCCGCTGCAGTTCGATGCGGGCAAACCGCACGCGATGAACGTGGTGCGCGGCATGGACGGCAAGGGCGCCGCCGGTTTGCCCTGCGCCACCTGCCATGCCGAGAGCAACCCGCCCGACAGTTATGGCCCGCATGCGCCACCGGGGGCGCCGCACTGGAGCCTGCCGCCGGCGGCGCACAAAATGGCGTGGATCGGCCTGCCACCGGACAAGTTGTGCGCAATGATCAAGGATCGTTCGAGCAACGGCGACCGGGATTTCGCCGCGCTGATAAAACATGTCAGCGATGACAAGTTGGTGCTGTGGGGCTGGAACCCGGGAGCAGGGCGCACGCCGGTGCCGGTGCCGCATGACATTTTTGTGGCTCAGTTCAAGCTTTGGGCCGACGCGGGTGGCCCGTGTCCGGTGGCGGGCGGTTGAGTGTGTGAGTCGCTGGCGAATCAAGCTACTCTAACGGTCGTTGACCCTGATGGAGTGCGTGATGCTGGCCCCGATCAAACCCGCCAATGAAGCAACCCGAATTCAAGCGCTGCACGGCTTGAATGTCCTTGATTCCGCGCCGGAGGAGCGTTTCGACCGGCTTACGCGGCTGGCCAAGCGCCTGTTCAACGTGCCGATTGCCTTGGTGACGTTGGTGGATAGCGATCGCCAGTGGTTCAAGTCTTGCGTCGGGCTGGGCGTCAGTGAAACGCCGAGGGATGTGTCATTCTGCGGTCATGCGATCCTTCAGAACGAACTGCTGTTGGTGGCTGATGCCAAGGAGGACGAGCGCTTTCACGACAATCCGCTGGTCACCGGCGAGCCGAAGATTCGTTTCTACGCGGGTTACCCGCTGACGGTGCCCAATGGCAACAAAATGGGCACGCTGTGCCTGATCGACACCAGACCGCGGGAACTCGACGACGAGGAGCGCGCCCTGTTGCGCGACCTCGCCGGCATGGCCGAGCAGGAATTGATGGCGGTGCAGATGGCGAGCATGGATGAGCTGACGCTGCTGTCCAACCGCCGTGGCTTCAAGACCCTGGCTCAGCATGCGTTGGACGCCTGCAAACACCGGGACAAACCGGCGACGCTGCTGTTTTTCGATCTCAATGATTTCAAGCAGATCAACGATCGCTACGGCCATGCCGAGGGCGACAGTGCGCTGAAGACCTTCGCCGACGTGCTGCGCATCGCTTTTCGCGAAAGCGATGTGATCGGGCGCCTGGGCGGCGATGAGTTCGTGGCGCTGCTGACCGGTTCCAGTCACGTCGAAACCACGGCAATCATGGCGCGGCTCAAGGAAATCCTCGACGAGCGCAATGCAATGTTGCAGCGCGGCTACGACATTCGCTTCAGCGTCGGCCAGATCGAATACGATTCCCGACGGCATGACACGGTGGATCGGCTGCTGGCCGATGCCGACGAGGCCATGTATGCGCACAAGCAGGCGTTGAAGCGGCGCTGATTCGGGCCTCATCGCTGGCAAGCCCACTCCCACAAGTTTCTCGGGTGTTCACGAAATCCCGGTGCTGCGCGCAACCCTGTGGGAGCGGGCTTGCTCGCGAAAGCGTCTGGTCAGGCGATATCGATGTTGAATGTGCCGGCCTCTTCGTGAGCAAGCCCACTCCCACAAGTTTCTCGGGTGTTCACGAAATCCCGGTACTGCGCAGGACCCTGTGGGAGCGGGCTTGCTCGCGAAAGCGTCTGGTCAGGCGATATCGATGTTGAATGTGCCGGCCTCTTCGTGAGCAAGCCCACTCCCACAAGTTTCTCGGGTGTTCACGAAATCCCGGTGCTGCGCAGGACCCTGTGGGAGCGGGCTTGCTCGCGAAAGCGTCCGGTCAGGTGGGATCCATGTTGAATGTGCCGGCCTCTTCGTGAGCAAGCCCACTCCCACAGGTTTCTCGGGTGTTCAGGAAATCTTGGTAGTGTGCGGGCCCCTGTGGGAGCTGGCTTGCCAGCGATGCTCTATTTGGCAAACAACTGTCCGATGTCCTTGAACGCCTTGAATTCCAGAGCATTGCCGCACGGGTCGTACAGAAACATCGTCGCCTGTTCACCCACCAATCCCTGAAAGCGGATCCCCGGTTCAATCACGAACCGCGTGCCCAGTGACGTCAGGCGTTCGGCCAGCGCCTGCCACTGCGCCATCCCCAGCACCACCCCGAAATGCGGCACCGGCACGTCATGCCCGTCCACCGCATTGGTGTGTGCGGCTTCCTGGGAAGCGTTTTTTGGCGCCAGATGAATCACCAGTTGATGGCCGAAGAAATTGAAGTCGACCCAATGCTCGCTGGAACGACCTTCCTCCAGCCCGAAGACTTCGCGGTAAAAGTGCCGTGCGGCGGCCAGGTCATAGACGGGGATGGCCAGATGAAAAGGGCTTAGCTGCATGGGGAATTCTCGATCAGGGGAAGTGGATTGAGTTTAGTGCTGTGAAATGTGATTGAAAGACGATAGTTTTTGCGCCGAGCTCAAATTATTTCGATCAGTCGAGGTGTGCATGCTGCGTGAACTCAAGACCTTTCTCGCGGTGGCGCGCCACGGCACGTTTGCCGCCGCCGGTTTGCACATCGGTCTTACGCAATCGGCAGTCAGCGCGCAGATCCGCAATCTTGAACAGGCCCTGGGCATTCGCCTGTTCGACCGCACCGGCCGCCAGGCGACGCTCAATCCGGCCGGGCAGCGCGCCTTGCCGATGGCGCAGGAGATGCTCGCGATCTTCAGCCGTATGGGCGAGAGCGAGGATGTCAGCGAGTTTCGGGGTGAGTTGAAAATCGGCGCAGTGGCCACCGCGCAGACCGGGTTGTTGCCCCAGGCGCTGTTGCGCTTGCGTCAGCAGGCTCCGGGGCTTGAGCCGAAACTGGTGCCGGGGGTGTCGCTGAATCTGTTGAGTCAGGTTGATGCCGGTGAGGTGGATCTGGCAATCATGATCAAACCGCCGTTCGAGCTGCCCAAGGAGTTGTCGGCGCAGGTGATTCGTCGCGAGCCGTTTGTGCTGATCGTGCCGCTGCAAGTCGAGGGCGACGATCCGCTGCGCCTGCTCGCCGAACAGCCGCAGGTGCGATATGACCGCAATTCATTCGGCGGGCGGTTGGTGACGCGGTTTCTGCGCGAGCAGCGGATCGAGGTTGACGTGGCGCTGGAGCTGGATGAGCTGGAAGCGATCGTGAAGATGGTCGAGTCCGGGCTGGGCGTTTCGCTGTTGCCCAAGGCCGGATTGTGGCTGGAGCATCCGCTCAAGGTCAGGGTGATCGAGTTGGGTGAGCTGACGTTCTACCGCGAGATGGTCCTGTTGCAGCGCTATAGCCAGCGTAATCAGCCGATTCAAAAACTGTTTGCGCAGTGCCTCGAGTAATCCCCAATCCCCTGTAGGAGTGAGCTTGCTCGCGAAAGCGGTGTGTCAGGCCATGAGTAATTGCCTGAAGGAATGCCTTCGCGAGCAAGCCCGCTCCCACAGGGGGACAGTGTTCCAGGCACAAAAAACCCGCCGATTGGCGGGTTTTTTATTGGCAGGCCGAAGATTACTCTTCGATATTGCCCATCGCGGTGGTGTTGAAGCCGCCGTCGACGTACATGATTTCACCGCTGATGCCCGACGCCAGGTCGGAGCACAGGAAGGCGCCGGCGTTGCCGACTTCTTCGATGGTGACGTTGCGGCGCAGTGGAGTTTGCGCTTCGTTGGCGGCCAGCATCTTGCGGAAGTTCTTGATGCCCGAGGCTGCCAGGGTACGGATCGGGCCAGCCGATACGCAGTTGACGCGGGTGCCGTCCGGGCCCAGGGAGCCGGCCAGGTAACGCACGCCAGCTTCCAGCGAAGCCTTGGCCATGCCCATCACGTTGTAGTTCGGCATGGTGCGCTCGGCGCCCAGGTACGACAGGGTCAGCAGGCTGCCGTTGCGGCCTTTCATCATTTCGCGGCCAGCCTTGGCCAGGGCCACGAAGCTGTAGGCGCTGATGTCGTGAGCGATGCGGAAACCTTCACGGGTGGTGGCTTCGGTGAAGTCGCCGTCCAGTTGGTCGCCCGGGGCGAAGCCGACGGAGTGCACGATGCAGTCCAGGCCGTCCCACTTCTTGCTCAACTCTTCGAAGACCTTGGCGATTTCTTCATCGCTGGCCACGTCGCACGGGAAGCACAGCTCAGGGCTCGAACCCCAGCCCTGTGCGAACTCTTCAACGCGACCCTTGAGTTTGTCGTTCTGATAAGTGAAGGCAAGCTCAGCGCCCTCGCGATGCATGGCGGCAGCGATGCCGGATGCGATGGACAGCTTGCTGGCGACACCGACGATCAGTACGCGCTTACCGGCGAGAAAACCCATGTGTTGCTCCTCTTTCAGGTTATTGCGCAGTGGCTGGTGCCAAAAAAGCGGCTTCCAGCAACTGCTGTGTATACGGATGTTTGGGGGCGGCAAAAATATCTTGCGCAGCTCCCTGTTCGACCACTTGGCCATGCTTGACCACCATCAACTGGTGGCTCAGCGCTTTGACGACAGCCAGGTCATGGCTGATGAACAAATACGTCAGGTTGTACTTGGCTTGCAGTGAACGCAACAGCTCCACCACTTGCCGCTGCACCGTGCGGTCGAGCGCCGACGTCGGCTCGTCCAGCAGAATCAGCGCCGGTTTCAGCACCAAAGCCCGGGCAATGGCGATACGTTGCCGTTGCCCACCGGAAAATTCGTGGGGGTAGCGGTGCCGGGTTTCCGGATCCAGACCTACCTCCTTCAATGCCGCAATAATCGCCGCTTCCTGCTCGGCGGCGGTGCCCATCTGGTGAATCCGCAGGCCTTCGCCAACGATGTCGCTCACGCACATCCGCGGGCTCAGGCTGCCGAACGGATCCTGAAACACCACCTGCATCTCCCGACGCAACGGGCGAACCTCGTTCTGCGTCAGGCAGTCTAGCTGTTTGCCCTCAAAGCGAATGGCGCCTTTGCTGCCGATCAGCCGCAAAATTGCCAGACCCAGCGTGGATTTGCCGGAACCGCTTTCCCCCACGATCCCCAGAGTCTGTCCCTGAGGCAGGCTGAAATTGATGCCGTCCACTGCCTTGACGTAATCCACCGTGCGCTTGAGCAGGCCTTTCTTGATCGGGAACCAGACTTTCAGGTTCTCGACTTCGAGCAGTGGCGCCCCGATTTTATTGGTCGCCGGGCCTCCGCTGGGCTCCGCGCCGAGCAATTCCCGAGTGTACGGATGCTGCGGCGAACGGAACAGCTCTGCGCACGATGCCTGTTCGACGATGCAACCGCGCTGCATGACACATACGCGATGCGCAATTCTTCGCACCAGGTTCAAATCGTGACTGATCAGTAGCAGCGACATGCCCAATCGAGCCTGAAGTTCCTTGAGCAAATCGAGGATTTTCAGCTGAACGGTCACGTCCAGTGCGGTGGTCGGTTCGTCGGCGATCAGCAACTCTGGCTCGTTGGCCAGGGCCATGGCGATCATCACTCGCTGGCGCTGGCCGCCGGACAATTCGTGGGGCAGGGCCTTGAGGCGCTTATGCGGCTCGGGGATGCCGACCATCTCCAGCAGCTCCAGCGTGCGCTTGGTTGCGACTTTACCGGTCAGGCCCTTGTGGATGCCCAGCACCTCGTTGATCTGCTTCTCGATCGAATGCAGCGGGTTGAGCGAGGTCATCGGCTCCTGAAAGATCATCGCGATGCGGTTACCGCGGATGTGGCGGATGGTTTTTTCGCTCAGGCCGAGCAGATTCTGCCCCGCATAGTTGATGCTGCCGGCCGGATGTCGGGCCAGCGGGTAGGGCAGCAGGCGCAGGATCGAGTGCGCCGTCACTGATTTGCCCGAGCCGGACTCGCCGACCAGCGCCAGGGTTTCACCGCGCTTGATGTCGAAACTCACGCCCTCGACCACCCGGTGCCGCCGCTCGTTCAAGCCGAACTCGACGGCGAGGTCGCGCACTTCGATCAGATTGTCCTGATTCATTTCACTTCCTCGGGTCGAAGGCATCGCGAGCGGACTCGCCGATAAACACCAGCAGACTCAACATCAACGCGAGCACGGCGAACGCGCTAATGCCCAGCCACGGTGCCTGGAGGTTGGATTTGCCCTGGGCCACCAGTTCACCCAGCGACGGGCTGCCGGCCGGCAAGCCGAAGCCGAGGAAATCCAGCGCAGTCAGGGTGCCGATGGCGCCGGTAAGGATGAACGGCATGAAGGTCATGGTCGAGACCATCGCGTTGGGCAGGATGTGGCGGAACATGATTGCACCGTTCTGCATGCCCAGCGCCCGCGCGGCGCGCACGTATTCGAGGTTGCGCCCGCGCAGGAACTCGGCGCGCACCACGTCGACCAGGCTCATCCACGAGAACAACAGCATGATCCCCAGCAGCCACCAGAAATTCGGCTGGACGAAACTGGCGAGGATGATCAGCAGGTACAGCACTGGTAATCCCGACCAGATCTCCAGAAAGCGTTGCCCGGCCAGATCGACCCAGCCGCCGTAGAAACCCTGCAGCGCGCCGGCAATCACGCCGATGATCGAGCTGAGCACGGTCAGCGTCAGGGCAAACAGTACGGAAATGCGGAAGCCGTAGATCACCCGTGCCAGCACATCGCGGCCCTGATCGTCAGTGCCCAGCAGGTTGTCCGCCGACGGCGGGGCCGGGGCCGGGACTTTCAGGTCGTAGTTGATGCTTTGGTAGCTGTAGGGGATCGGCGCCCACAACACCCACGCATCCTTGGCCTTGAGCAGTTCGCGGATGTACGGGCTCTTGTAGTTGGCTTCCAGCGGGAATTCGCCGCCGAAGGTGGTTTCCGGGTAGCGCTTGATCGCCGGGAAGTACCAGTGGTTGTCGTAATGCACCACCAGCGGCTTGTCGTTGGCGATCAGTTCGGCACCGAGGCTCAGGCCGAACAGGATCAGGAACAGCCACAGCGACCACCAGCCGCGCTTGTTGGCCTTGAACAGTTCGAACCGGCGGCGGTTGAGAGGGGACAGGTTCATCTCAATGCTCCCGGCTGGCGAAGTCGATGCGCGGATCGACCAGGGTGTAGGTGAGGTCGCCGATCAGTTTCACCACCAGGCCGAGCAGGGTGAAGATGAACAGGGTGCCGAACACCACCGGGTAATCGCGGTTGATCGCCGCTTCGAAACTCATCAGGCCGAGGCCGTCGAGGGAGAAGATCACTTCCACCAGCAACGAGCCGGTGAAGAAGATGCCGATGAACGCTGACGGGAACCCGGCAATCACCAGCAGCATGGCGTTGCGGAACACGTGGCCGTAGAGCACGCGATTGCGCGTCAGGCCCTTGGCCTTGGCGGTGACCACGTACTGCTTGTTGATCTCGTCGAGGAAACTGTTTTTGGTCAGCAGGGTCATGGTCGCGAAGTTGCCGATCACCAGCGCCGTCACCGGCAGCGCGAGGTGCCAGAAGTAGTCGAGGATCTTGCCGCCCAGGCTCAGTTCATCGAAGTTGTTCGAGGTCAGCCCGCGTAGCGGGAACCAGTCCAGATAACTGCCGCCGGCAAACACCACGATCAGCAGAATCGCAAACAGGAACGCCGGAATCGCATAGCCGATGATGATCGCCGAACTGGTCCACACGTCGAAGTGGCTGCCGTGCCGCGTGGCCTTGGCGATCCCCAGCGGGATCGACACCAGGTACATGATCAGCGTGCTCCACAGCCCGAGCGAGATCGATACCGGCATCTTTTCCTTGATCAGGTCGATAACCTTGGCGTCGCGGAAAAAACTGTCGCCGAAATCCAGCTTCGCGTAGTTCTTGACCATGACCCACAGGCGTTCCGGGGCCGACTTGTCGAACCCGTACATGTGCTCGATTTCCTTGATCAGTGCCGGGTCCAGACCTTGCGCGCCGCGATAGGCGGAGCCGGCCACCGAGACTTCGGCACCGCCACCGGCGATGCGGCTGGTGGCGCCTTCGAAGCCTTCGAGCTTGGCGATCATCTGCTCCACCGGGCCGCCGGGCGCGGCCTGGATGATCACGAAGTTGATCAGCAGAATCCCGAACAGGGTAGGGATGATCAGCAGCAGTCGCCGAAAAATATACGCCAGCATCTGATTACTCCGTGCCCACAGGGTCGGCTTGCAGTTTGGTTTCGACTTCTATGGCGGGTTTCGCGTCAGGCTTGACCCACCAGGTGTTAATCCCGATGTCGTATTTGGGCGAGACTTTCGGGTGGCCGATGTGATTCCAGTAGGCCACGCGCCAGGTCTTGATGTGCCAGTTGGGGATCACGTAATAGCCCCATTGCAGCACCCGATCCAGCGCCCGGGCGTGAGCCACGAGGCTGCTGCGCGAGTCGGCGTTGATCAGGTTTTCCACCAGGTGATCGACGATCGGGTCCTTCAGGCCCATGGTATTGCGGCTGCTCGGTTTGTTGGCGGCGGCGCTCATCCAGAATTCGCGTTGCTCGTTACCCGGCGAGTTGGACTGCGGGAAGCTGCCGACCATCATGTCGAAGTCCCGCGAGCGCACACGGTTGATGTACTGCGAAACATCGACACGGCGGATCACCAGATCGATGCCGAGGTCGGCCAGGTTGCGTTTGAACGGCAGCAGCACGCGTTCGAATTCGGTCTGCGCGAGGAGGAATTCGATGACCACCGGTTTGCCGGTGGCATCGACCATTTTGTCGTCGACGATCTTCCAGCCCGCCTCTTGCAACAGCTGATAGGCCTCGCGCTGCTGGGCGCGGATCATGCCGCTGGCGTCGGTCTTGGGGTTTTCGAAGGCTTCGCTGAACACCTGGGCCGGGAGCTTGCTGCGAAACGGTTCGAGGATCGCCCGTTGCTCGGCGTCGGGCAGGCCGGTGGCGGCCATTTCCGAGTTCTCGAAATAACTGCGGGTGCGGAAGTAGGCACCGTTGAACAGCTGTTTATTGGTCCATTCGAAATCAAACAGCAGGCCGAGCGCCTGACGCACCCGCAGATCCTGAAACACCGGACGGCGCAGGTTGTAAACGAAGCCCTGCATGCCGGTCGGGTTGCTGTTGGCGATCTGTTCCTTGATCAAGCGACCTTCGGTGACCGCCGGGATGTTGTAAGCGTTGGCCCAGTTCTTCGCGGTCATTTCCAGCCAGTAATCGAACTGGCCGGCCTTCAGCGCTTCGACGGCGACGGTGTTGTCGCGGTAGTAATCGGTGGTCATCACATCGAAGTTGTAGAACCCGCGATTGACCGGCAGGTCCTTGCCCCAGTAGTCCTTGACCCGTTCATAGCGCACCGAGCGCCCGGCCTTCACTTCGGCGACCTTGTACGGGCCGCTGCCCAGCGGAATCTCCAGATTGCCTTTGGTGAAATCGCGATTGGCCCACCAGTGTTTCGGCAGTACCGGGAGCTGGCCGAGAATCAGCGGTAACTCGCGATTGTTGTTGTGCTTGAACTTGAACAGCACCTTGAGCGGGTCTTCGGCGATGGCTTCGTCGACATCGCTGTAGTAGCCACGAAACAGCGGCGAGCCGTCCTTGGTCAGGGTCTGGAAGCTGAACACCACGTCTTCGGCGCGCACCGGGTGGCCGTCGTTGAAGCGGGCTTCCGGGCGCAGGTAGAAACGCACCCAACTGTTGTCCGGGGCTTTTTCGATTTTGGCGGCAATCAGGCCGTATTCGGTGAACGGTTCGTCGAGACTGTGCTTGGTCAGGGTGTCGTAGATCTGACCGACGTCATCGGCCGGCACGCCTTTGCTGATGAACGGGTTGAGGCTGTCGAAGCCGCCAAATCCGGCCTGGCGGAAGATCCCGCCCTTGGGCGCGTCGGGGTTCACGTAGTCGAAGTTCTTGAAGTCGGCCGGGTACTTCGGCGGCTCGTTGTACAGGGTCACGGCGTGTTGCGGGGCGGCGCAGGCCAGCCCGGCGAACAGCAGACCGCTGGCCTGCACAAGCAGGGCGCGGATGGCGTTCATTGAGCTTTCTCCGAAGATTTCAGCCACCACGTGTTCAGACCCAGGGTGTAGGGCGGCGTGGTGACGAAGGCCAACCGGTTGCGGTAGGCCAGTCGGTGATAATTGAGGTACCAGTTGGGAATGCTGTAGTGCTGCCACAACAGCACGCGGTCCAGCGCCTTGCCGGCGGCAACTTGTTCGTCGCGGGTTTGCGCGGCGAGCAACTGTTCGAGCAGGTGATCGACCACCGGGTTGGCGATGCCCGCGTAATTCTTGCTGCCCTTGACCCCGACCTGACTGGAATGGAAATACTGCCATTGCTCCAGGCCCGGGCTGAGGGTCTGGTTGAGCGTCATCAGGATCATGTCGAAATCGAACTGGTCCAGACGCTGTTTGTACTGCGCGCGATCCACTGTGCGCAGGCGCGCGTCGATGCCGATGCTGTTGAGGTTCTCGATGTACGGCTGGAGGATCCGCTCAAGGTTCGGGTTGACCAGCAGCAGTTCGAAGCTCAGTGGCTGGCCCTTGGTGTTTTGCAGGCGCTGGCCATTGAGTTTCCAGCCTGCCTCGGCGAGCAGCGCCAGGGCCTTGCGCATGGTTTCCCGGGGGATGCCGCGGCCATCGGTCTGCGGCAGGCTGAACGGTTCAGTGAGCAGCTTCGCCGGCAATTGATCCTTGTACGGCTTGAGCATCAGCCATTCATGGCCGACCGGCAGGCCGCTGGCGCTGAACTCGCTGTTGGGGTAGTAGCTGGTGGAGCGTTGGTAGGCGTCGCTGAAGAGTGCCCGGTTGGTCCACTCGAAGTCGAACATCAGGCCCATGGCTTCGCGGACTTTGAAGTCGGCAAAGGTCGGGCGCCGGGTGTTCATGAACAGCCCCTGGCTCTGCGTCGGGATCTGGTGCGGGATCTGCGCCTTGATTACCTCGCCACGGCGCACCGCCGGGAAGTTGTAGCCGTTGGCCCAGTTCTTCGCCTGGTGCTCGATGTAGATGTCGAATTCGCCGGCCTTGAACGCTTCGAACGCCACATCGCTGTCGCGGTAGAACTCGACTTCCATGCGATCGAAGTTGTACTTGCCGCGATTGACCGGCAGATCCTTGCCCCAGTAATCCTTGACCCGCTCGAAAATCAGCTGCCGCCCCGGCGTCACCGAGGTGATGCGGTACGGGCCGCTGCCCAGTGGTGGCTCGAAGGTAGTGGCCTTGAAGTCGCGATCCTTCCAGTAATGCTGCGGCAACACTGGCAACTCACCGAGGCGCAGGATCAGCAGCGGATTGCCGGCGCGCTTCATCACGAAGCGGATGCGCTGCGGGTTGAGGATGTCCACGCGTGAGACTTCCTGCAACGCGGTGCGGTACAGCGGATGACCTTCCTTGAGCAGCAAGCGATAGGAGAACGCCACGTCGTACGCGGTGATCGGCGTGCCATCGTGAAAGCGTGCTTCCGGGCGCAGATTGAACACCACCCAGCTGCGATCTTCGCTGTACTCCACCGATTGCGCGATCAAGCCATAGCTCGACGCCGGTTCGTCACCGGAGGGCGAATACTGGCCGGTGCCGATCATCAGCGGTTCGTTCAGTTCATTGATGCCGTACTGCAGGAAATTCGGCGTGGTCACCGGGCTGGTGCCCTTGAAGGTGTACGGATTGACCGTATCGAAGGTGCCGAACGCCATCACCCGCAACGTACCGCCCTTGGGCGCTTGCGGGTTGACCCAGTCGAAGTGGGTAAATCTGGCCGGGTACTTGAGCGTGCCGAACTGCGCATAACCGTGACTCTCGGTAATCGTCGCGCTTGCGGGTGAGCTCAAGGCCAGGCTGATCAGGAGCAGGAGGAGGGGACGCTTCAAGTCAGATCCGATCCAGGCGGCTTGGGCTTTGTGGGCCGTACAGTAACAGCTTGTCTGGACAGGAAAAAGATGCGGGTTAATGCGGGCTTAATCGCCTTCGATTGCGTTTGCTTTTGGTGGGAGCGGGCTTGCTCGCGAATGCGGCCTGTCAGCCGCATATGAAGGTCACTGATACGCCGCATTCGCGAGCAAGCTCGCTCCCACAAAAGCAAAAAAGCCCCTGAATTCAGGGGCTCTTCTGTCAATGCGGCTGGTAAACCGTGAGCATCTGCCCAGGCTTGAGGGCCTTGCCCGCACCCGGGTTCCAGCGCTTGAGATGCTGCATCTCGACGTTGAAACGCTTGGCCACCACATACAAGGTGTCGCCACGCTTGACCTTGTACTGGGTCTGCTGCTGGCTGTCAGCCTTGCCTTTGGTCTTGCTGTTCGCCGCGATCACGGTGTTGACCCGGCCACTGTTGCGAGCCGGGGCGCGCTTGGTGGTGTCTTGCATCACCAGGGTCTGGCCGACCTTGAGGTTCTTGCCGGTCAGTTTGTTCCAGCGTTGCAGATCCTTGACTTCGACCTTGTTGGCCTTGGCGATGGAACCGAGATTGTCGCCGCGTTTGACCCGATAGGCGCGCTTGAGCTTCGCCACCTCGGTCGGATCAGCACCGTCGAACACCGGTTTCAGCGAGCGCGGGCTGATCAGTTCTTCAGGTCGCATGGTCTGCAGGCTGGCGGTCAGCAATTGCGCCTTCGACGTCGGCACCAGCAGATGCTGAGGGCCGTCGATGGTGGTGCGCTGCTTGAAGGCCGGGTTGAGCTGGAACAGCTCGTCTTCGTCGATGTTGGCCACCGCCGCAACCTTGGACAGGTCCATGCGCTGGTTGATTTCGACGACCTGGAAATACGGTTCGTTGGCGATCGGGTTGAGGTTCACCCCGTAGGCTTCCGGGGCCAGCACCACTTGCGACAGGGCCAGCAGTTTCGGCACGTAGGCCTGGGTTTCCGCCGGCAACGACGACAGGTTCCAGTAGTCGGTCGGCAGGCCAAGCTTCTCATTACGCTCGATGGCGCGGCTGACCGTGCCTTCACCGGCGTTATAGGCCGCCAGGGCCAGCAGCCAGTCACCATTGAACATGTCGTGCAGACGAGTCAGGTAGTCCATCGCGGCGGTGGTCGAGGCGGTGATATCGCGACGGCCATCATAGAAGCGGGTCTGGCGCAGGTTGTAGTAACGACCGGTGGACGGAATGAATTGCCACAGGCCCGAAGCGTCGGCCCGTGAATAGGCCATCGGGTTGTAGGCGCTCTCGATCACTGGCAGCAGGGCCAGTTCCAGCGGCATGTTGCGCTCTTCGAGACGCTCGACGATGTAATGAATGTAGAGACTGCCGCGTTCACCGGCGTTTTCCAGAAAGGACGGGTTACTGGCAAACCACAGGCGCTGCTGCTCGATGCGCGGGTTGACGCCCAGGCCGTCCTGCAGCTGGAAACCACCGCGCATGCGCTCCCAGATGTCCTGAGGCACCTGCGGACTTGGCTTTTCGCTCAGCCAGATCGGCTTCTGCTTGGCTCGCGCAGCAATGTTCGGCGTATGGCTCGCCTCGGACTGCGGAGCATGGCTGGAGCAGCCCGCCAACGTGGCGGACACAGCGACCGCGATGGCTTGAGCCAGGCGGGTCAACGTGTCTGAATTGACGGACTTACGTATGGATGACGACATTGGCTGGAAGTAAGTTCCGGGCAAAAATGTCGGGCGATTCTAGAAAGCGCACCCCCTGCGGTCAACCATTCAGAATTTTTGTACCAGATGGTGAGTCACTTAGAACGTATCTTTCCACGCCCGCAGAGCCGCAAAAACCTCACTCGGCGCCCGGTTTTGAGCGCCTGCCCGTTCGTCCACTTTTTGTGTAACTAATGTTTCAGTGGTACGCAAAAACGGATTGGTGAGCTTTTCCAGGGCCAGGGTCGAGGGCAGGGTCATCACGCCTTTTTCCCGTTGTTGGGTGACTTTTTCCAGACGGGCGGCAATGTCCGGGTTAGTCGGTTCGACGGCCGCGGCAAATTTCAGATTGCTCAGGGTGTATTCATGGGTGCAATACACCAGCGTATCCTCGGGCAAGCTGGCGAGGCGGCTGAGCGAGTGGTGCATCTGTTCTGGCGTACCTTCGAACAGGCGTCCGCAACCGGCGGCGAACAGGGTGTCGCCGCAAAACAGCAGGCCGTGGTGGTAATAGGCGATGTGGCCGAGGGTGTGACCGGGCACCGCATAGACATCGAAGTCCCAGCCGAGGACGCTGACCTTGTCGTTGTCCTTGAGCGCCACGTCGCGCCCCGGGATGTTTTCGCTGGCCGGGCCGTAGACTTTGGCGCCGCTCGCCGCTTTCAGGCGTTCGACGCCGCCGACGTGATCGTGATGGTGATGGGTGATCAGAATGTCGCTCAACACCCAGCCCGGGTGCGCGGCCAGCCAGGCCTGCACCGGCGCGGCATCGCCCGGGTCGACCACGGCGCAGCGCTGGGTGCGGTGATCCTGTAACAACCAGATGTAGTTGTCGGTGAACGCGGGCAGGGCACTGATCTGTATCATCGTCGGAATTCGCCAAGCGGAAAACATTGGCGCATCTTAGAGCTTCTAGCGGCGTTGGAGAATGACATGACCGATAAAGCGTTCGCTCAGGCCGATCCCGACTGGCTGGCGTTGATCGGCGCGGCCCGAGAATGGCTGGCCGGCCCGCTCGGGCAATTTCTGCTGGATGAAGAACGGCGCATGCTCGAAGACGAGTTGGGGCGGTTCTTCGGCGGCTATCTGGTGCATTACGGGCCGTCGGCCCAGACCCCGCCATCAGCGCCGCAGGTGCAGCGCAACGTGCGGCTCGGCGCGCCATTGCCGGGGGTCGAGATCGTCTGCGAGGAACAGGCCTGGCCATTGAGTGAGCACGCTGCCGACGTGGTGGTGTTGCAGCACGGTCTGGATTTCTGTCTGTCGCCCCACGGTTTGCTGCGCGAAGCCGCAAGCAGCGTGCGCCCCGGCGGGCATCTGCTGATCATCGGCGTCAACCCCTGGAGCACCTGGGGCTTGCGCCATGTATTCGCCCACGATGCGTTGCGTCAGGCACGCTGCATCTCGCCATCGCGGGTGGCCGACTGGCTCAATCTGCTGGGCTTTGCGCTGGAGAAACGCCGCTTCGGGTGCTATCGTCCGCCGCTCGCGTCGCCCAAGTGGCAGGCCCGACTGGCCGGCTGGGAACGCAAGGCCGGCGACTGGCAACTGTCGGGCGGTGGCTTCTATTTATTGGTCGCGCGCAAGATCGTGGTTGGCCTGCGTCCGGTGCGTCAGGAGCGCCGCGAGCCGATGGGCAAGCTGATTCCGCTGCCGATGGCCAAGGTCAACCGCCGTCGTATCGAACCGTAAACCTTCTTTTTATAGTGGCCGGACGTGCTCCGGCCGCGGCCATCGTCGATCCGCGATTGACGGGGCCAGGCATTTTTCTGGATAGAGTGGCATGAGCGAAAGCGTCGATAGCGTAGAACTGTTCACCGACGGTGCCTGCAAGGGCAACCCCGGCCCGGGCGGCTGGGGCGCCTTGCTGGTGTGCAAGGGCGTCGAAAAGGAACTGTGGGGCGGCGAAGCCAACACCACCAACAACCGCATGGAACTGCTCGGCGCCATCCGTGGCCTCGAAGCCTTGAAGCGGCCGTGCGAAGTGCTGCTGGTCACCGACTCGCAATACGTGATGAAGGGCATCAACGAGTGGATGGCCAACTGGAAAAAACGCGGCTGGAAGACAGCGGCGAAAGAGCCGGTGAAAAACGCTGACCTGTGGAAAGAGCTGGACGAGCAGGTCAACCGGCACAAGGTCACCTGGAAGTGGGTGCGCGGGCACATTGGTCACCACGGTAACGAACGGGCTGACCAGTTGGCCAACCGTGGGGTGGATGAGGTTCGCGGGTACAAGCAGAGCTGATTCCCTCCGTTGCACCGAGTCGTGGCCTTCGCGAGTAAGCCCGCTCCCACACTGGATCTCCTGTGTACATCAACATTGTGACCACCGCAGATCCTGAGTGGGAGCGGGCTTGCTCGCGAATGGGCGCGACACGGTCTGACTGAAACACCCCCACCGAGCGTGTTAACATCGCCGCTTTTGCACGATTGACCCCGTTGAGAATTGAACACTGATGGCCACCAGATCCGTTGTACTCGATACCGAAACCACCGGCATGCCGGTGACCGATGGTCACCGGATCATTGAAATCGGCTGTGTCGAACTGATCGGTCGGCGCCTGACGGGCCGGCACTTTCACGTCTATCTGCAACCGGATCGCGAGAGTGACGAGGGCGCGATCGGCGTCCACGGCATCACCAACGAATTCCTCGTCGGCAAGCCACGTTTCGCCGAAGTCGCCGACGAGTTCTTCGAGTTCATCAACGGCGCGCAGCTGATCATCCATAACGCGGCGTTCGACGTTGGCTTCATCAACAACGAATTCGCCTTGATGGGGCAGCACGATCGCGCTGACATCACCCGGCATTGCACCATCCTCGACACCCTGATGATGGCCCGGGAACGTCACCCGGGGCAGCGCAACAGCCTCGACGCGTTGTGCAAACGTTATGGCGTCGACAACTCCGGCCGTGAATTGCACGGCGCCTTGCTCGACTCGGAGATTCTCGCCGACGTCTACCTGACCATGACCGGTGGCCAGACCAGCCTGTCGCTGGCCGGCAACGCTTCCGACGGCAATGGCACGGGCGAGGGCGCGGACAACTCCGCCACCGAAATCCGTCGTCTGCCGGCGGATCGTCAGCCTGCGCGGATCATCCGGGCGACGGAAGAGGAACTGGCGGCGCATATGGCTCGACTCGAAATCATCGCCAAATCTGCGGGTGGCCCGGCGTTGTGGACGCAGATTGCCGAGGCTGATGCTCAGGCCTGAACACATTTTGTGGCGAGGGAGCTTGCTCCCGCTTGGCTGCGAAGCAGTCATAAAACCTGAATGCACATTGCTGCTGAACGAATACCAGGGGCCGCTTCGCGCCCCAGCGGGAGCAAGCTCCCTCGCCACAAAAGCCGAGTCAGGCTGAGTGAAGCCAACTGGCCACCCTCGCCACTTTCGCTGCAACCCTCTACCCTGAGTGCATTGGCAGACTTTGATCTGCCGCCTCGGGACACTGAGCCTCATGTACAAAGATTTGAAGTTTCCGGTGTTGATCGTCCACCGCGACATCAAGGCCGACACGGTCGCCGGTGACCGTATCCGTGGCATCGCCCGGGAGTTGGAGCAGGAAGGTTTTAATATCGTTTCGGCCATCGACTATACCGAAGGTCGGTTGGTGGCCTCGACCCATCATGGACTGGCATGCATGCTGATCGCTGCCGAAGACGCCAGCACCCATTCCCATCTCTTACAAAACATGGCCGAACTGATCGGGTTGGCCCGGGTGCGCGCGCCGGATCTGCCGATCTTTGCTTTGGGCGAACAGGTGACTCTGGAAAACGCCCCGGCCGATGCCATGGCCGAGCTCAATCAACTGCGCGGCATTCTCTATCTGTTCGAAGACACCGTGCCGTTTCTCGCCCGGCAAGTGGCGCGGGCGGCGCGCAAATATCTGGATGGTCTGCTGCCGCCGTTCTTCAAGGCACTGGTGCAGCACACTGCCGATTCCAACTATTCCTGGCACACCCCCGGTCATGGCGGTGGCGTGGCCTATCACAAGAGCCCGGTGGGGCAGGCTTTTCATCAGTTCTTTGGTGAAAACACCCTGCGTTCGGACTTGTCGGTATCGGTGCCGGAGCTGGGTTCGCTGCTCGATCACACCGGCCCGCTCGCTGAAGCGGAAGAGCGTGCGGCGCGCAACTTCGGTGCCGATCACACGTTTTTCGTGATCAATGGCACCTCGACCGCCAACAAGATCGTCTGGCATTCGATGGTCGGTCGCGATGATCTGGTGCTGGTGGATCGCAACTGCCACAAGTCAGTGCTGCACGCGATCATCATGACCGGCGCGATCCCGCTGTACCTGTGCCCGGAGCGCAATGAGCTGGGGATCATCGGCCCGATTCCGCTGAGCGAATTCAGCCGCGAATCGATCCAGGCCAAAATCGACGCCAGCCCGTTGACCAAGGGCCGTGCGCCGAAAGTCAAACTGGCGGTGGTGACCAACTCGACCTACGACGGCTTGTGCTACAACGCCGAGCTGATCAAACAGAGCCTGGGCAACAGCGTGGAAGTCCTGCATTTCGACGAGGCGTGGTACGCCTACGCGGCGTTTCACGAGTTCTTCGCCGGGCGTTATGGCATGGCCACCTCGCGCACAGAAGACAGCCCGCTGGTGTTCACCACTCATTCCACCCATAAGCTGCTTGCTGCGTTCAGCCAGGCCTCGATGATTCATGTGCAGGACGGCGGTGCGCGGCAACTGGACCGTGACCGTTTCAACGAAGCGTTCATGATGCACATCTCGACCTCGCCGCAGTACAGCATCATCGCTTCGCTGGATGTCGCTTCGGCGATGATGGAGGGCCCGGCCGGACGTTCGCTGTTGCAGGAAACCTTTGATGAAGCCCTGAGTTTTCGGCGGGCGCTGGCCAATCTGCGCCAGCACATTGCGGCGGATGACTGGTGGTTCTCGATCTGGCAGCCGCCGGGCGTCGAAGGTATCGACCGGGTGCAGACCGAAGACTGGCTATTGCAGCCGGACGCCGACTGGCATGGCTTTGGTGAAGTCAGCGACGACTATGTGCTGCTCGACCCGATCAAAGTGACCCTGGTGATGCCCGGTTTGAATGCCGGCGGCGCGCTGAGCGAGAAGGGCATTCCGGCGGCGGTGGTCAGCAAATTCCTATGGGAGCGCGGACTGGTGGTGGAGAAGACCGGGCTGTATTCGTTCCTGGTGCTGTTCTCCATGGGCATCACCAAGGGCAAATGGAGCACGCTGCTCACCGAGTTGCTGGAGTTCAAGCGCAGTTACGACGCCAACGTCAGTCTGGCCACTTGCCTGCCTTGCGTGGCGCAGCAAGACACCGCGCGCTATCGCGGCATGGGCCTGCGTGACCTGTGCGATCAACTGCACGCCTGTTACCGCAGCAATGCCACCGCCAAGCATCTGAAACGCATGTACACGGTGCTGCCGGAAATCGCCATGAAGCCGGCCCATGCCTACGATCATCTGGTGCGCGGCGAAGTCGAGGCGGTGCCGATCGATGAGCTGGAAGGGCGGATTGCAGCGGTGATGCTGGTGCCGTATCCGCCGGGGATTCCGTTGATCATGCCGGGCGAACGCTTTACCGAGGCGACCCGCTCGATCATTGACTACCTGAAGTTTGCCCGCACGTTCGATAGCAGCTTCCCCGGTTTTGTCGCTGATGTGCATGGACTGCAACATGAAGACGAGGGCAATGGGCGGCAGTACACCGTCGATTGCGTCAAGGAATGAGGACTTTTCCGAGTATGCAACCGGTCATGAATCCGAAATACCCAGGGCTGTCGGTGCGCGTCGCCGACGATGGTTTCGCGGCGTACATCTGGGGTAGCGACTTCAGTTTCGAGGTCGCCGCGTACGGCGCGGCAGTCATTGGCCAACCGGTCGAGCGCTGGGCGGTGACGCCGATCGTGCCATACCGCAAGTGCTACGGCATCGATCCTGAAGAGTTCAGCAGCTATCGCGATGGCGCCGACAGCGCGATCTTCATGGCTTATCTGGATGACGAGCCGGTCGGCCATCTGGTGATCAGCACCAACTGGAACGGCTTTGCCCACATCGATGAGCTGGCGGTGCACGCCCCGGCGCGCCGGCATGGTGTGGCCAAGGCGTTGCTGGATGTCGCGCAGTTCTGGAGTCGCAAGAAGAAACTGCCGGGGATCATGCTCGAGACGCAGAACAACAACCTCGGTGCCTGTCGTTTGTATGAGCGTTGTGGCTACGAAATTGGCGGTATCGACCATTTGCGTTATCGCGGGATAGACCCGAACACTGCGGAAATCGCGCTGTTCTGGTATCGACTGTTCGA
The DNA here is from genome assembly GCF_025466205.1 of Pseudomonas sp. 13B_3.2_Bac1. NCBI lineage: Bacteria > Pseudomonadati > Pseudomonadota > Gammaproteobacteria > Pseudomonadales > Pseudomonadaceae > Pseudomonas > Pseudomonas sp. 13B_3.2_Bac1. The sequence goes on along the minus strand of NZ_JANLOG010000113.1, from coordinate 1,998 downwards.
TAACCCGCTGGAAAACCCGCTCAGCTCGCCAGCATCGCCTCGGCTTGTTCCGTGATGATCGCCAGCAGCGTCTGAATGGCTGCCGGCGTGGCGCTGTGTCGGTAGGTCAGGGCATACAGGCTGATCGGCACCGCCGGTGACAACGGGCAGACATCCAGTCCGCCGGCCCGTGCGCCGAGGGCGGTGAACGGGTCGACGATGGCCAGGCCTTCGCCGGCCTCGACCATGCTGCGCATCATCTGATGGGTTTGCACCCGGGTCTGGATGCTCGGCGCCGGGCGCAGGGCCTGGAGTTTGTTCTCCAGCGCCGGGCTCAACGGGTCGTGGCCTTCGAGGCCGACCATCGCCTGGCCGGCGAGATCCTGCAGGGAAATGTATTTCTGCTTCGGTTGCAGCCAGCCATGCGGCGCGAGCAGTTGCAGCTTGCAGTGGGCCAGCGGCTGCGCATGGATGTCGGGATGTTCCGGGTCGTGCAGGCTCAGGCCCAGATCGCTTTCGCGCAGCAGCAGACTGCGGACGATGTCGCACGTGGGCGAACTGAGCAAACGGCAGGGGGCATCGGGCAAGCGCCGGCGCAGCAGCGCGATGCTTTGCGGCAACAGGTGGTGCGCCAGCGGCGGGGTGCCGATGATGCGCAGGGGTGGGGCGAGGTATTGCTTGAGGCTGCTGGCCAGGCGTTGCACCGGCTCCAGCGCTTGATAGACGTGAGCGATTTCCACCTGCAACGCCCGCGCTTCAGGCGTCGACTGCAGGCGGCCACGGACGCTGGCGAACAGCATGAACCCCAACTGACTCTCGGCTTCGCGCAATCGCTCCTCGACGTCGGCCACCGGCAGTTGCAGCCATTCGGCGGCGGTGCCCAGGTGACCGGTCTGCAAGAGCGCCTGAATCACTTCGATATGACGTAAACGCATGCGTGAAGTCCATGTTCAGCAGGTGGGGTCAGTGGCTGAATCCTACCCCAAGTCTGCGCATATGACTTCTGCTCATAACGCGCGGTTATTGAGCGGCGGTTGTCTCAGGTTCGCGGATCAGCGTGATGTCCGACTGAACCAGCAAAAACTCGCTGTCACTGAGCTTTTTGACGCGATCGCCAATGGCCAGCTTGTAGGTGGTGACAGGCTCCATGCCGGTGAGACCGTCTGCCGACGGGGTGGATTCCTGGAACTCATGCACGGAATAAACGCGGCCTTCCGCATCTCTTGCATGGAACTGACCGACGAGTACTGCTGCCATCTGCTTAGAACCTCTGGAGATAAAACACTTGATTTGCGGCTTGGTAGACCGTCATCAAGCCCTGTAAGTTTTCCTACAGGAAAAAAATAATCAGCGCGGAGGAATTTCCTTCGCTCACTGGTGGAATCGGCTTCGGATCATCTATAACTACTGGCTCTTCCCTCCGACAGTCGAGAGTCTTCCATGAGCAATGTCTACAACGTCGCTGTAGTCGTCGGCAGCCTGCGCAAAGCATCGATCAACCGCAAAGTCGCACTGGCGCTGGCCGAGCTGGCACCGGCGAACCTCAAGCTGAAGATTGTCGAAATAGGCGATCTGCCACTTTATAACGAAGACATCGACGGCGATTCACCGCCCGCAGCCTACAGCACTTTTCGCCAGGAAGTCGGCTCTTCCGACGCGGTGCTGTTTGTCACCCCGGAATATAACCGCTCCGTGCCGGCACCTTTGAAGAATGCGATTGACGTGGGCTCACGGCCTTATGGCAAAAGCGTCTGGGGCGGCAAGCCGGGTGCGGTGATCAGCGTGTCGCCGGGAGCGATTGGCGGGTTTGGCGCCAACCAGCATTTGCGCCAGTCCTTCGTGTTTCTCAATGTGCCATGCATGCAGCAGCCCGAGGCGTATCTGGGTGGGGCGGGTTCGGCGTTTGACGAGGCGGGCAAGTTGAGCGAGTCAGTCAAGCCGTTCCTGCAGAATTTCATCAATGCGTATGGGGAATTTGTGGAACAACACAAAAAATAATCTGGTCAGCGCTGCGACAAA
>NZ_JANLOG010000007.1:0-83609 GCF_025466205.1 Pseudomonas sp. 13B_3.2_Bac1 | reverse complement strand
GCACGAGATTTGGCGGATACGTTTCTGTAACATTTTGAAACATTCGGCACGGGGGCGAGGTCAACAGGTTTAACCTATCAAAGAATTGCCCATGAAAATCCCTCGACCTTCCGCACGCCTAGAACACCTTTCTCAGCTCAGAAATCTGAAGATGGCCAGATCTGCACATGCCTATGTTCGAGGCCGCACGGTGCAGTTTTATGAGTGGCTGCATTCGCAGTCTGGGCGTCGTCTACCTAGCGGGCCACCTGTTTGGATTTGCGGGGACTGCCACCCAGGAAACCTTGGCCCAACGGGTGATCTGAAGGGCCAGATTGATATCCATATTCGTGATCTTGATCAGACCAGGAGTATTGCCTGCTTGATATCAAGGAGGCGGTCAGTGCCGCTGCTCCTCGCGCAGCAAGAGCAGCGATGCCGAGGGATAACGGTAAGCGTGTAGTTGAAGGTGCGCGCTCACTGTCTCCAGGTCTTAGTAATCGAATGCTGGCAACACGTGTACTCGATCATGGATTCTTCATTCGCGAGCTGCTCCCCCAGGACATGAAGCTCGAATTGGATCAGCTAAGCCAACGTGATGCGATGCTCGCTGCCGGGTATCTGGCGAGAGTGGTGGGCATCGCTCATGCAAGGCAGATGGACATGGCTAGCGGAGATCATCATTTCAACTGTTTCGATCTGTCGAAGTTGCTTCATCTGTCGATAGGAGCGAAACCCTCCAGCGAATGTTTAGCTGTTTCCCATTACCGGGTTGGTCTTCAATCGCCAGAATATCCCTGTCGAAAACAGTGTTAGAGCGCCCATGAAAGCGAATGTAGCGCGAAACGCCATGCCTATCACTTCAGGCTGCCCCGCAAACCAGTGGCTGAAAAACACTAGCAGTCCCCCTGCACATGACACGCCCATGCCCATGGATAACATTTGCACCATGGTCAGCGCGCTGTTGCCACTGCTGGTCTGATGGGTGCCAAGATCCTTGAGCGTCAGCGTGCTCATGGCGGTGAGTTGCAGGGAATTCAGCGCGCCGAAAATGCACAGCGCCAACACTTGCAACGCGACACCCCGTGGCTCGTGCCCGATCGCGAAGCTGCTGATGGTCAAGCCGATGAGCAAAGTGTTGGTGACCAGAAAGCACCGGTATCCCATGCGCGTCACCAGCCGGTTGGTCAACGACTTCACGGCGATGCCGGTCAATGCGACGGGGAGCATCAGTAACCCGGCGTTGAGCGGAGAGTAGCCTTGCGCGACTTGCAGGAACAGTGGCAGCAAAAACGGCGTCGACGAGCAGCCTAAGCGTGCGACGAAATTGCCGACCAAGCCAATGCGCAAACTGTCGACAGTTAATAAGTTCAGCGGGTACAGCGGCGATTGATGGCGACGAGCATGTTGCCAATAGCCCGCAAGGGCAGCCAGACCGACTAAAGCCAGCGTCGATGCCACGCGCCAGTCAAAACCGAAACTGGCAATGCCATCCAGTGCGAGGGTGAGGCAAAACATACCCGCGCCCAGCAAGCCGTAGCCAACGAAATCGAAACGCCCGAGCCCGGCCAACGGTTGCCCGGGCATGTATTTCCAGGCGCCGAGTACGCCAAGAAATCCCACCGGTACGTTGATCAGAAAAATCCACTGCCAGCTGGCGAACTGTACCATCCAGCCGCCCAGTGCCGGGCCGATCAAAGGGCCGATGAGGCTGGGAATAGTGACAAAGCTGATCGCCGGCAACAGGCGGCTGCCGGTAAACATACGGATCACCGCCAGCCGGCCGACCGGCAACATCAGCGCACTGCCCATGCCCTGGAGGACGCGAGCAATCAGCAATTGATCAAGCGATTGCGCTAGCCCGCAGCACAGCGAACCCACGGTGAACAAAGCAATCGCCGTGATGTAAGTGCGCCGTGTGCCGAAACGATCCGCCAGCCAACCCGAGGCCGGAATCAGCAAGGCCATGGTCATCACGTAGGCGACGATGACCGACTGCATGCTCAGCGGACTTTCACCGAGGTTTAGCGCCATCGCCGGCAGCGCGGTAGTGACGATCGTGGCATCGAGGGTGAGCATGAAAAGGCCGCCCGCCACCAACCACAACAACGAACGGCTGATTTGCGGTGTTACTTCTGTGGTCAACATCCACGAGGTTCCTGTGAGGCAACACGGCTCAAATATCAGCGATCCAGAGGTTCAGGCGCTCGGCAATTTCCGCGCTGTTATGCTCCAGCATCAGCATGTGACCGTTGCCGGTGATGCCAAACTCTTCGAGCTGCCAGTGAGTCACCGGCACGCCGGCCTGTTGCAGATACGCGGCAGTCGCGTGGTCGTAAAGCGCATGGAAAGACGCTTCGCCAGTGACGATCAGAAACGGGATGGCTTGCAGATTGATCAATTGCCGCGCCGGTTCCTGCTGCAACCAGCCGGGCAGCCGATCGGCTCGAGTGGCTGGGCTGCGAACCACCGCCAATTGCTGGTCTGCGAGCAATGGCGGCGCGTAGGTCAACTCAATGTCGGCAATGCCCCAGCGACGGCGCTGTGTGTCGTCCAGCGTCTGGCTTTCGCCTTTCTGCGCCTGCTGCATCGACATGTTCACCACCGGCGGGCCTTGTGGCTCGATGGACACCACGGCTTTCACCAAGGACGGGCGGACATCCGCCAGCAGCCAGCCATAAGGCCCCGACTGCGAGTGGGTGATCAGAATCGCTTCACCGATTTTATCCAGCAACGCCGCCCCGGCGTTCTGGAACAATTGCTGACTTTTTGCGCTATCGGCAATGTAAGGCACATGCGTGGCGTAAAAAGCATCGAACACTGGATCGCCTTTGCGACCGGTGCCGGGCCACTGCGTGTGCTTCTTCGCTTGCGGCCATTCACCTTGAGTGGTGGCGGTGAAGTAGCGCTCGACAACCACCACCGGGGCAACACTCAACTCACCGTCCAGTTGCGCGTGCCAAGGCGAGCGGCCGCGCGCTGGCTGATCAACCAGATAAACCTCATAGCCGAGATCGACGAAGATCCGCGCCCAGCCCGGGCGACCGTCCGGGGTTTTCAGCCAGTTGGTCGCGGTTTGCGCGGTGCCATGCACGAACATCAGCGGATAGCGGCGCGTCACCGTGGCGGGCCTGAGTACCTCGACATACATCTGCCCGCTCATGACTTCTTTGCCGGGCGGGCCTATGTATTCACCGCCGATGTAGAAAAAGTCGTGGGCAATGGTTTCAGTCTTGTTGTTATTCATCATTCACATCCAAACAACGGGTGAAAAAACACACGGGTTTCAGTCGTTGATCTGTTCGAGTGTCTGGTCACGGGTGAGCGGCCCTAACAATGCCACCGACAGGGCACAGATGACCATGCACCCAGCCACCGCAATCAGCGCGGACTGCACGCCGAAGTGGCCCATGGCGAAGGCAATCATGAAACCGCTGAGACTGCCACCGAGGCGGCCGGTGGAATAGACAAAACCTACCGCCATCGCGCGAATCCGCGTCGGATACAGTTCCGACTGATAAGCGTGATAGCCGACCGAAAGAATCGTTGTGCCCATGGTCAACAGACCGCCGCAGGCAATGATCAGCAGCGGCACACGGAACTCGGCAAACGACAGGCCCGCGACGGCGATCAGCATGGCACCAAAAACGATCTGCCATTTGCGCTCGATGCGATCCGCAAAGAACAGCGCCAGAATCGGCCCGAGCGGTGCGCTGCATCCCATCACCACCGTATACGCCAGGCTTTTGCTAACCGTCACACCCTGTTCGATGAGAAATGTTGGTGCCCAATTCAGGAAGCCATAAATGCCCATGGCCTGGAACACGTGAAAGAGCACCAGCATGATCGTGCGCGTGCGGTAACGCGGGCTCCATAGTTCGCGGAAACTGCTTTTGTGTACCACCTGCACCTTGGTCGTCGGGATCGCCGCAGGCAGCGGCCGGCCGGTTTCCTGCTCAACCGCACGCTCCATGCGGCTGACTTCGGCATCGGCTTCTTGCAAACGACCTTTGTCTGCCAGCCAGCGCGCGCTTTCTGGCAGCTTGCGACGCAGCACCCACACCAGCAACGAACCGACTGCGCCAATGGCGATCACCCAACGCCAGCCATCAATGCCCAGCGGTTCATGCGGCACAAACAGGTAGGCGGTGATGCCGCAGGCTGGAACGGCCAGATAGGACATGATCCGGTTGATGGCAAATGCGCGTCCGCGCAAGGTCGGCGGCACCAGTTCACTCAGGTAAGCGTCGATGGCAATCACCTCGACTCCGAGGCCAATCGCGGTCATCAGGCGCCAGAAGTTCAAGCCCAGCGGGCCGGTCTGGCAAGCCATGATCAGCGAACACAAGGCATAGCCGATCAGGGCGTAAGTGAACACCGCACGACGGCCAAACTTGTCGGCGATCATGCCGAACCCCAGCGTGCCGATGAACAGCCCGATAAAGGTTGCGGCAATGTAAGCCGCCGCGCCGTTGAGGGCAAAGAAGCTGTCGGTGGTGCTCAACAGCACGCCACTGCGTACCATCCCGGGGATGACGAACGAGGTGGAAAACATCTCGAAGGTTTCAAAGAAACCACCGAGCGCCAACAGCGTGACGAAACGCCAGAGGCTTTTGCTGGCCGGCAACCGGTCAAGGCGCGCAGCGATCATTTCACCACTCAGCGCACTGGGCGTGGCGGTCGCGACAGAACCTAAAGCAGCACTCATTTTTTTATCCTTATTATCGTGTGAGTCTGGCTAAACCGACTTACTCCGGAACGGCGATGGACAACAGCGGCACGTACTGTTGGCCGCCGTAGCAGTCGCTGTCGGCGAGTTCGCCTTGATACACCGGGCGCGGGAACGACGCTTTGATCGCGCGCGCAGCATCGTGATAGACCAGCACGATGTCTTCTTCTTTCTGCTGATAAAGCTCCGCCAGCAGGGCGCGAGTGATTGGCTGCGTACGCCGTACCCGGGCGTAGTTGTCTTCGTTGGTGAACATCAGGTCGAAGGTCAATACAAACGGGCCGGCGTTCTTCGAACGCACCAGGCTGCAGAGTTGCGAAACAGTGGTCATGGGTCAAACCTCCAAGAGCTTGGTGCGGAACATTTCCAGCGGATTGTCGGGGAGCAGCACGTGGTTGACGCTGAAGCGATAGACCTGGCCGCGCTCCATTTCCGGTGGCGAGAACGGGTAAGCGATGGTGCTGATCAAGCCTTCGTAGCCCGGCACCGGCAGGTGTGCGCTAACGTGGGCGACGAAACTGGCGATCTTGCTGGCGTATTCCTGGGTCGGCGCAGTCACGGTGATCAGTACGCCGATTTCGTTGGGCGAGGGCGCCTTCTCGACTTCCAGCGGGCCCATCACCACGCCCATGCCATACAGGCGGAAATTGATGTCGTAGTCGCCCGGCTGCAAGCGGCCGCCGAACAGATCGGCGATGCGCGCGTTGAAGTATTGCTGGGCTTTGGGCAGCAGTTTATCCAGCGCCATAAACACGTTGGGATCGCGAATCCCGCCGACCACCACGGTCTGAAAACCGTTGGGCTGCGCGCCTTCCAGTTTGATCGTATAGACATCCGCCGGGTGAAATGCCGAACCACTGACTTTCACCGTGCGATCGCTGAGCGCCGTATAGACGGCGGCTTCGGTGTCGACGACGCCGGACGGCTCAGTCAGCAGGTATGGGTTGGCGTTCTCATAAAGGGTGTGCGCCGCGACCGATAGTGGAGTGACTTTAGCTTCAAGATCCAGCGGCTCGATTTCGAAATGATCGTCGCGGATATAGGCGATCAAGCCATCGGCTGCCGGGTTGACGCAGCACGCCGCGCCGCACTCGATGGTCTTGGCGGCGTGCCAGGTCAGCCCACGGTCGGCGCCCATGCGCTCCGGCACCACGGCGTACAACGCCGAATCACTGGCGCGACCGGCGAGAATGACTTGCGCGCCTTGATCGAGTGCTGCGCTCAACGGTTCGGTGCCCATCATGCCGACGATGTGGCTGCTATCGATAACGGCGGCGTCCAGTATTGGCGCAGGGTTGAGCGGTTTGATCCGGCCTTGTTCAAGGCGCTGGTGCAAATAGGCAGCGGGCTGGTCGGCGTAGATCAGGCCGAGTTTGAAATGCAGGCCTTCTTCGTCAGCAATTTCCAGGGCGATGTCAGCCATCCAGTCGACGCCGCTGTCGCGTCCGCTGGTGCCGCAGGAACCGATGATCAAAGGGATTTGCAGTTTGTCTCGGCCCAGTAACAGCAGACGCAAATCACGTTTGCAGGCGTCGCGTGAGAGTTTGGCGCGGCCACTGCCCAGGGCTGAAGGGCCGGAATCCGTGGAGCCGGCATCGCAGGCGATGACATGAGGGGCCAGGGCGAGGCCCCGTTCCAGAGAAGTTGCCTTGAAGCCGGCGCCGATTACGCCGGTAGGTGCCAGAACGCGTATTTCCACAATGCTCCCCTTTACGCCTACATATATAGATCAATATATGTACTTTATTTTTGTTGGGGCGAAGATATAGTGCAGTCTGCACGCTGTAAATCTGTACAAAATTCATCAACCCGAGAGCCTGAAATGGAAACTCCTGAAGACGGTTTATACCTGTCCGCCGACGAGGCTGCGGCGATTCTTGGCATCAGCCTGGCGACGCTGTACGCCTACGTCAGTCGCAAAAACATTCGTTCATTGAAGGTTGATGGTTCACGCAGTCGCCGATATTGGGCAGCGGATATTCAGCGTTTGGCCAAGCCGAAAAACGATGTGATCACCACGGTGACCGAGCCTCCGCGCGTCGCTGCTTCAAGTGCGATCACGCTGTTGACCGACAAAGGTTTGTACTACCGGGGCCAAGATGTCGCGCAATTGGCGGAGACTGCCAGCGTTGAAGAAGTGGCCGAACTGATGTGGCAATCGCCGGGAGCGTTCGGTGACACGTTGCCCAAGCGCCCGAAAGCTGCAACCCCGTTGCTGAAGGCGTACGCGGAGATGCACCCGGTCGAAAAAGCCATTGCCTTGTTCCCATTGATCGAGCGGGAAAACCCCAAGGCTTACGACCTGTCGCCCGAAGGCTATGCCCGCACCGGTGTCGACGTTGTGCGTTGGCTGGCGGCGCTGATGGTCGGCGCCGAAGGGCCCAGTACGCAACCGTTGCCGACGTTTATCGTGAACGCGTTGGGGGTCGACAGCGCGTTCGAAGACCTGGTACGCCAGGTGGTCATTCTGTCGATGGATCACGAACTCGACCCGTCGACCTACACCGTGCGCGCAGCCGCCAATACCGGCGTTACACCGTACTACGCGGCGATCATCGGGCTGGCCGCTTCGCGTGGGCGGCGACTTGCCTACAGTCGCGGTGAAACCGTTGGTCGTCTGCTGGAAGAAATCTGTACAGCGCACAATCCTCAGGATCCGGTGTTGCAGCGTTACCGGGAAGGGGAGGCGATCCCCGGTTTTGGCTCGAACATGCACGGTGTCGCCGACCCTAGGGCGCAAAGCCTGTGGCTGACGCTGCAAGATTTGTTCGCCGGCGATATTGAGTTTCAACGCTTGCTGAAAGCCGCGCAGATCGCCCAGGAATTGCTTCAGCAACCACCGGATTTCATCCTGCTACTCAGCTTCGTCGGGCGCAAACTCAAGCTCGAAGGGCGCGAGTTGGCGTTGCCGGGAATCGGCCGGGTAATCGGCTGGCTGGCCCATGCCAGCGAGCAATATCACCACCAAACGCTGATCCGCCCCCGCGCTAAATACACCGGCATCCTGCCGGACTAATCCTCCCCAGCCCGCCACGTGCGGGCTTTGCACTCCTATTGAGTCACGGTCGCCATCGCCGCTTCGCACAGCCCTGAGCATTGACAAAATTCGTACAGATTTACACTGATTACTTGATTGATTAGGCTCGCCGTCGTCAAGTTTAAATCAATGTATTTTGTATTCGTCAATGTTTAAGCCTGAGTGACGATCACGAAATGCCGCACCACAACTCAAAACAAAAATAATAGGAGCTGCTGCATGTCACCACGCACGCGTCTGTCATTTACTGACTCCCCTTGGCTCGGCACCACATTGCTGGCCTTGACCCCGTTAGCCTGCGCCATTTCGTTCAGCGTCCACGCCGACGATTTCGAATTCGGTGACATCACCGGTCGCTACAACGGCAACATCACCGCCGGCGCGATCTGGAGTACACAAAGCCCGACGACCTCGGCGATCAACCAGGGCAGCGCCAACAGCATCGGTTATGGCCATGCCGGCCAGTTCAGCAACGGCGGCGGGCGCACGTCGGACGACAGTCGCCTGAACTTCCACAAACCTGGCGAAGTGGTTTCTTCGCCGGTGACCTTGCTGGCGGAAACCGAGCTCAAATGGCAGAACTACGGATTATTCCTGCGCGGCAAGGCTTGGTACGACTACACCCTTAATCACAAGGAAGTCGACTACGGCAGCTCCGCCAACGGTTACCAGCCCAATCACACGCTCAACGACGATCACTACGATAAGCTTGCCAAGTTCCAGGGCGTCGAGTTGCTGGATGCCTATGTGTACGGCAACTACGACATTGACGGCCGTCCGCTCAATGTCCGCCTCGGTAATCAAGTGGTGAACTGGGGTGAAGGCCTGTTCTTCCAGAACGGTATCAATGCCGTCAACCCGATCGACGTCGCGGCCCTGCGCCGTCCGGGTTCGCAACTGAAGGAAGGCTTGCTTCCGGTGCCGATGCTGTACGGCAACTTCGGTTTGACCGACAGCCTGAGCGTGGAGTCCTTCTATCAGTTGGAGTGGCGCAAAACCGTGCTCGAAGGCTGCGGCACATTCTTTTCGACCAATGACTACATTCCTGACGGTTGCTACGGCGTGCCACGCGCCGGCGCCAACGATCGCGAATCCTTCGCCAATGGCCAGATCATCCAGCGCGGTCCAGATAAAGAGCCGCGAGACATGGGCCAGTTCGGTGCGGCCTTACGCTATTTCTCAGACACGCTTGATACTGAATTCGGCGTGTACGCGATGAACATTCACTCGCGCACGCCGTATTCCAACTCGGTGATCGGCACGCGTTCGATTGCCTCCGGGCCTTATCCGGGTTGGGTCAGCCCGACCAGCAGCCCTGAGCTGGCGGCAGGCAACGGTGCTTACGACGTCAGCTATCCGGAAGATGTGCGTATTTTCGGCCTGAGCTTTTCCACCACGTTGTTGAGTACGTCGGTGTTCGGCGAAGTGAGCTATCGCCCCAACCAACCGGTGCAGTTGGCTAGTGCTGACCTGATCGCCGGGTTCGCCGCATTGCCGCCGGATCTGGGCCGGGCACTGGGTATCACCCTCGCGGACCAGGCCTATCAAAACTACGCGCCGGGCACGGTGGTCAACGGTTATGAACGCCTGAAAGTCACCCAGATGTCGATTGGCGCGGTCAAGTCGTTCCAGAACGTGTTGGGTGCCAACGCATTGAACCTGGTCGGCGAGTTCGGCATGAAGTACATGAACAACCTGCCGAGCCTGGACGAAGCGCGCTTCAACCGCACCGACCAGTATGGCTCCGACCTGTCCAACGGCAGTGCGCTGGGTTGCGCACTGGGAACACGATCCAATCCTCAATACGCCAAGCTCGGCTGCTCGAAAGACGGCTACACCACAAAGTTTTCTTCGGGGTATCGCCTGCGCGCACAGCTGACCTACAACTCGCTGCTGGCCGGCGTCAACGTCTCGCCTTACGTGGCCTTTGGTCAGGATTTGCAGGGTTATTCGTACGACAGCAACTTCATTGAAGGGCGCATCGCCGGATCAGTGGGCGTCAAGGCTGATTACCTGCAGAAATACTCCGCTGACCTTTCGTGGTCTGGCAGTGGAAGCTCGCCGTGGGCGTCAACCGACAAAGACTTCGTCGCGCTCAGCGTGAGCATGGGTTTCTAACCAGCATTCGGACAACGAGGCATCCAATGACAACAACAAAAATGATTTGCCTGACGGCTATGGGCAGCATGCTCTCCGTCCTCAGCGCCATGGCGCTGGCTCAAGCAAGTGCCGCCGATGTGGCACGCCTGGGCCAGGATCTGACACCGTTCGGTGCGCAGATGTCCGGTAATGCCAGCGGAACAATTCCGGCCTGGACCGGTGGTCTGACCCAGGCGCCACCAGGTTATGTCGCCGGTAAAAGTTATGGTGACCCGTACGCCAATGACAAGCCGCTGTACACGATCACTGCCGCCAACATGGGCCAATACGCCAATCAGTTGAGCGCTGGCTATAAGGCCATGCTGCAGAAGTTTCCCGACTACAAGATGAACGTTTACCCGACCCATCGATCAGTCGCGTTGCCGGCCAGTGAGTATGCGCAAATCAAGCAGGAGGCCGGCAAGGTCGTCCTCAATGACAGCGGCTCGGGCATGGCCAACTACGAGAAAACCAGCGTGCCGTTCCCGATTCCGACCAAGCCGCAGGAGTTGCTCTACAACCACTTGGCGCGCTATCGCCAAGGAGGCTACCAATATTTTCCGACGGAAATGGTGGTCAAACCGGGCGGCAACTACACCGTGATCCATCGCGACGCAACACTCGCCATGGCCTCGGCGCTGGGCAATCCGGAACCGAATCGGCTGTATTACTACCTGCTCAAAGTGACCGGGCCGGACAGCGTTGCCGGCCAACAAACGCTGCTGCACGAGCCGATGGATCAGGTCAAGGAACCGCGTCTGGCCTGGCAGTACAACCCGGGGCAACGCCGCGTCATGCGCGCGCCCGAGTTGGGTTACGACAGTTTTGACGGTTTGTCCGATGGGCTGCGCACCTATGACATGTACGACATGTACAGCGGCGCTTCCGATCGCTACGAATGGAAGCTGGCAGGCAAGAAAGAAATGCTCGTTGCCTACAACACCTACAAGCTCGCCGACCGCGCGTTGCAGTACAGCGACATCGTCAAGCCAGAGCATCTCAATCAGGATCTGATCCGCTATGAAACCCACCGCGTGTGGGTGGTGGAAGGGACGTTGAAGCCAGGTGCGCGCCACATCTATGGCAAGCGCACGCTGTACATCGACGAAGACAGCTGGGCGATTCTGGCCACTGACTTGTTCGATGGTCGCGGTGAATTGTGGCGCATGCAGGAAGCGCATTCGTTGCAGCGTTTCGATGTTCTGTCGAGCATCGCCATCAGCGACGTGGCTTACGACCTGCAATCGCGCAGCTACGTGGTCAACGGCCTGGCCAACCAGGAACGTGCCGAGCGTTTCGGCGTACACACGACCTTGCAGGACTTCAGCCCGGCGGCCCTGCGCCGTGCCGGTAACTGATAGCTGACGAGTGAATAAGCGTGGTCGTGCAAACGGCCACGTCGAGTGTTGCGCCCTTTATTCCAGAGACAACTTCGCGATGAAAAGTTTGATTTCGCCGCCGGCACTGGGCTTGGCGTTCTTGTTGAGCGCAAGTCTGGTCGTTGCGGCCCCGGATCGTCTGCAACGCCCGTCGCCGATGTCGGATGCGGCCAGTCGCTCGGCGCTGACGTCGATTCAGACATTGCCCGACCGCCAGGTGATGGTCGGTGACGGCGGCCATATTCTGTTGCTCGGCGCGGATGGCCGGGTCGAACAAGCCCAAGTGCCCGTGGATTTGTTGCTGACGGCCGTGCATTTCGTCGACGGCCAAAACGGCTGGGCGGTGGGGCATGACGGGGTGATTCTGCACAGCGCTGACGGCGGCGAGACCTGGCAAAAGCAGCTCGACGGCAACGAGATCAACGCGCTGCTCAATGAGTCTGCCGAAGGTGAAGTGAAGCGACTGCGTGAAGAAAAAGCCGCGCATCCGGATGACAGCACGCTAGGCCTCTCGCTGGAAAATGCGCAGTTCGCGGTCGACGACGCCAAGGCGGCGACTGCCGGCGGCGCGTCGCGGCCCTTGCTCGACGTGTGGTTTCGCGATGCCAATCAAGGTTGGGCGGTGGGTTCTTACGGAGTGTTGTTGTCGACGGTCGATGCTGGCCGTCGTTGGCAATATCAGTCTCGCGTGGACAACCCGGATCGCTTGCACCTGAATGCGATTCTCGGTCTGGCCGATGGCACCTTGTTGATCGCGGGTGAGGGCGGGCGCGTGTATCGCTCGGCGGACAACGGTGCGCACTGGCAAACACCGATCACGCTTGGGCCTGCATCTATCTACAAACTGTTGGCGTTGAAAAACGGCAACGTATTGGCCATGGGGTTTGGCGGCGTGCTGTTTACCAGCCACGACACCGGCGCCACTTGGCAAGCACTGGTCAACCCAGTCAAAGCCGCGCTGTATGGCGGGCAGCAACTTGTGGACGGCAGTGTTTTGCTGGCCGGGCAGGGTGGCATGGTGTTGTACAGCGACGACGGCGAACACTTCAAAGTCTGGCGTTCGCCCAGCCGCTTGCCGTTACTTGGCGTGGGGCAGATGTCCGCCTCGCAAGTCGCGCTGATCGGCAGCGCAGGTCTTAAAGTCCAATCCTTGGCAGAGCTCAAGGAGCACCTGCAATGAACGCCAATCTGAATGTCGATGTGCATCACGCAGGCCTCGCTGCGCGTTTGGTCGGGCATCTTGAACATGCATTGTTCGGCTACCGCAAAACGGTACTCGTTGTGTTTGCTCTGGTGTCGTTGTTGCTCGGATTCGCCGCGCTGTCGTTGCGCCCGGATGCCAGTTTCAGCCGGATGATTCCGATGCATCATCCTTTTGTAGCCAACTACCTGAAATTCGAAGATGTACTGCGCCCGCAAAGTAACGTGTTGCGCGTCGTAGTGGAAAATCCGCAGGGCGATATCGTCAATAAGGCGTTCCTTGAAACCCTGCGCGAAATCAATGATGCGATCTTCTACGTGCCTGGCGTCGATCGCGGCAACCTCAAGTCACTGTGGACGCCAAATGCGTTGTGGGCCGAAGTCACCAACGAGGGCATCCGTGCCGGGCGGGTGATTCCAGATGATTACGACGGCGGGCCGCAGGCACTCGCGCAAGTCAGGCAAAACATTGTTAGGGCCAACATGCTCGGTAGCTTTGTCGGCAACGACTTCAAGTCGGTGGTGATCCGCGTACCGCTGCTGGAGAACGACCCGCAAACCGGCAAGCCATTGGACTACGGCGTACTCGCACAGAATCTGGAGCAGCAGGTACGCGAGCGCTTCGACGCCCAGGGCGTGCATATCCGGGTCATCGGTTTCGCGCAGATCATTGGTGATCTGTTGGCAGCGTTCGGCGATATTGCGCTGTTCTTCGCCATCACCGTCGGGCTCATCACTCTGTTGCTGTACGCCTATTGCCGCTGCTGGCGAAGCACCGCTGTCACTGTGTTGACCTGTCTGCTGACGGTGCTTTGCCAGCTTGGCCTGCTCAGCCTGTTTGGACTCGGCCTCGACCCGTATTCGATTCTGGTGCCTTTTCTGGTGTTCGCCATCGGTATCAGCCACGCCGTGCAGAACATCAATCTGATGGTGGTGGAAGTGGATAAGGGCGTGACCTCGTTGCAGGCTTCACGCCGCACTTTCAGAGCGTTGTTCCTGCCGGGTTCGACGGCGTTGTTGGCGGACGTCGTGGGCTTCATTACCTTGATGGTGGTCGACATCGGCGTGATCCAACAATTGGCGATCACCGCGAGCATCGGCGTATTTGTCGCGCTGTTTACCAAGATGTTCCTGCTGCCGGTGTTGATGTCGTACGTCGGTGTCAGCCCGGCCGGGTTGCGCAAACAACAACGGCGGATGAACTACACTTGGCCGCTGTTCACCCGACTGTCGCGCGTGTGCGAACCACGCTTCGCCTGGCCACTGATTCTCGCCTGCCTAGTGTTGCTCGGTTACGGCTACCACGCGCGTCAGACCTTGCAGGTCGGCGACCTCGACAAGGGCGCGCCGGAGTTTCGCGCGCAAGCGCGCTACAATCTCGACAACGCTTATCTGCTCGATCACTACACCACCAGCACTGACGTGTACGTGGTGATTTTCAAAACCCCGCAAGAACAATGCGCACGGTTCGCCGCCGCCGATCTGGCCAACCGCTTTGCTCGCACCATGCGCCAAGTGCCGGGAGTGGAATCGGTGCAATCGCTGTACGACGCGATGCGTTTCAAGATCATGGCGACCAACGAAGGCAACCCGAAATGGGCCGAACTGTCGCGTGATCCCTACGTGATGAACACCGCGCGCTCCGGTGCCGCCAGCGAGTTCATCAACAGCGATTGTAGTGCCGCACCGATCAGCCTGTACCTCGCCGATCACAAGGCAAAAACCCTGACCGGCGTGGTCAACGCCGTCAACGCTTTCGCCGCCGAGAACAACACCGGTGAGCTGAAACTGTTACAAGCCGCTGGCAGCGCAGGCATCGAGGCTGCTACCAACATCGTCATCGAGCGCGCGGAAACGCTGATGCTGATCTTGGTGTTCATCATTATTACTGCGGTCGTGTGGTGGGAATTCCGCTCGCTGAAAGTGGCGTTTGCGTTGATGGCGCCGCTGTATCTGTCGACAGTCCTGTGCGAAGCGGTGATGGCGAAAATGGGGCTGGGGGTAAAGATCGCAACGCTGCCGGTGATCGCGCTGGGCGTGGGGATTGGTGTGGATTACGGGATTTATCTGTATAGCAAGATTGAAAGGTTTCTGCGTCAGGGGCTGGCGCCGCAGGAGGCTTTTCTGGAGTCGCTGAAAACGACTGGTACTTCGATTGTATTCACCGCGCTGACGCTGGCGGCGGGTGTCGCAACGTGGATGTTCTCGGCGCTTAAGTTTCAGGCGGACATGGGCATGCTGCTGATGCTGCTGTTTATCTGGAACATGATAGGGACGTTGGTGCTGACGCCAGCGTTGGCTTCGGTGTTGGTTTTCGGCAAGGCTGGGAAAAGGGGGAATGGATAAGCGGGGGTGATACGTTGGGAAGTAGGTCGTTTATAAAAATTTGAAACGCTAAAATCCTGGGCTATGAGCCGCTGCTGGGCGGTTTAGAAGCATGCATTTTTTGAAACGGTACTCGGTTGCTATCGGCCCAAGGGCGGACATTCGTAAATGCGCGTGGGCGGCATCGACATTTGAAAGAGTCAAACCTTTCGTGCCCAGCTTCCGAACATCATATCGCCGATGTAGAGGCCTGATGAGGCTGAACGCTCCTGATCCAGACGCTCTTGCAGCGTTTTAATTTCGACTTCTTCTGCACTGCCCCCCTAATGTGATGATTCGCGGCAAGCAGGCTTGAGCAACGTTACCAAGACCGTAAGGAGTATCAGATGTTTGTATCAGGCATTCTGCCCGCACGCTTTCAACGGTCAAGCCTGCTTGGGTAAAAATGCCGTGCAGATTAAAGCTGATGTGTAGATCGGCCCCTTCACGAGCAATCATTTCTTGAACCCAAGATTGCGCTCTTTTATGCAAAGGAGAAACTTCTGGCATTAGGGTCGCTGGCAGCATCAGTACCTCCATCAGAAAAATCTAATTTAGCCGGGCCCTGCTGGCCCGAAGTATCGACTATTGGAACAGTGGCTCGGCACGGCACCTGCTGTTGTACCGCCTTAGCGTGGGAGTGCTCATGTCTTGGGTTTTACGAATGTCGTTCATCACAAAAGACCATAAGGTGTGTGCTTCGGTAGATCTCGATTGAGTCGGTGAAGTTCGAAGGAAAAGACGATCAGTAAAAAGGTGTTTGGATAGTGTGTATGCATCGTTTTGGCAGCCCGATTGGCCTGACGTAAGGACGTATCGCCGATGGACTCTGCCGCAACGTCTGCGGTCAATATGGATATAAGGTATTTAATTCTTCAGCAGTCATCCACGCGCGACAGACCTTCGTGTTCACTCTGGATACGATCATGAACACAACACATATTTTCCCGTTAAAACATGTTCGTCATCATCCCCCTCTAGTGAGCGAAAGCCCGCAGGATGCCGCTCGAGCGGACTGGCTCTACAACGCAGCGGAAGAACTTCTGCGCGGCAACAGCGTGTCGTTCCAACGTCGCATGCATACTCAGCAAGGTGTGACTGCTGAAGAGTTCGTCCTGGCAGTGGATGAGTACGTGAACAACCGTCTTGCCGATGACGAGGTACATACCTCGGCGCTGGGCTGGCTGATCATCACCCTCGAGCGAGGACATGCCGACAAGACTGCTACAGCAGAACTGCTGGGCAATTGTGATCACCCGTTGGGCAAGCTTGGCGAGATTGCCGAGGCGCTGCTTGAACCCATCGCGGATGACGCTCTGCTAGGTGACTTGTTAGGCTGTAGAGCTAAAGCTACTACGCCTATCGCACCTTCGGGCTTAAGCCCGCCTCGACGCGTCGTGCGACAATCGAAGCCACGTAGGATTTTGCTGATGCGGAGTGTTAGAAATGGTAATTACCTTCACCCTGAATTACGAACTGACGTCTGACGAGAGCGATATGGACACGCTTGTGGAACGCTTGGCGGAAGAAGGCTGTGATGATGCGTTGGTCGGAGTCGGACAGCCAGGTCGCCTGGCGTTGGAGTTTGTCCGTGAAGCACCTACTGCACACGACGCAATTGAGGGCGCCATAGAAGACGTGCGCCGAGCCATACCTAACGCTCGCTTGATCGAGGCAGCTCTCGCTCCATAATCGGCTGCGCGAAGCCTTCTGTGAGTGGATCAGACAACGCATTGCAGCTGTCTCATTTCTCCTGGGCGTTACCAAGCCGTCCGCTATCCCAAGCTTCAGTGAACTCGTCTATTCGATCCGCAATCTGAGGCGTTTTTGATAGGACAAGGCAGCGCGTGTTGCCGACAAATTCTTCTATCAGGTACACAGCGTCGCCGACATCCAGTTCGAGCTCCTGCAGCGCTTCGTCCGGAATCCGAATCGCACCGTCACCATCCCATTCTTCGATCATGATTTTCATCGGTGGCTTTTTCACATTTGATCTCCGTTGCTATGGGCCGGCAAGCCGTTCCCGCCTGTAGATTCGCAGCGGCACGTTTACAGATCCGGATAATCATCAAGCTTAAGACTAGGAGCGCCTCCGTCCTCCTGTTCGCGCTTAGGCGTATGTATCACTCCAGCTTCGGCGTCTGCACGCATCTGCTCGAGCTCTTTGTGAAATGCCTTGTCCTGAACCGTGGGTTTGCTGGTGTACGGTTTTCGGTCAGGTACAGGCTGTGCTGCATAAGTCGTTACCGCGTCTGGATCGTGCTGCAGCTTTTCTTGAACTTGCGATTCCAGCATTGCACGGAGCGCGTCTTTGTCCGGACGGTTCAGCAATTTTTTACTCCTATTCGAAAGCCAGGCACTAGTTATTCGATTGGTACACTGAGCAGCTAGTGAGGGCAGGGCCGTTTATATTTGTGGTTGCATCGCAGGTTGGCGGTTACCCGGATTGCAGGTTGATAATCCTGGTAAGCCTATCAAGGCGTGGAGGCAATCGTCTCTGATGAAAATGATGTCATAGCTCCAGTGTTGGATGCAGATTTCGAGATGACCGAAGTAGCCAAACATTCACCTGCCGTTTTGGTTGCATGCTCAGAGCTCAGAGCTCAGAGCTCAGCGAGCAGTCGCTCAAGCTTTTCTCGCTCCCAGACGCTCAATAGCTCGACAGGATCGGCGCCGTCGCGCTGCCAGAGTTCAAGCGTGCCGAATCGGCCATCAGGCGACCTGCAGTACTCGCAGTAGTCCAGGGTGTCACAGTCATTGAAGAGGGTGAGTGCCCAGCCATCAATCTCCACGGGCATGAGGCCGTGATAGATCTGATTCCATGATTGGATGGAGCCTCGCGTCATGATGCGTTTGCCGAGCGCGATGTCCGTCAGTACCTCGCAAACCACGCGGGCGGAGAGAGGGGAGGTTGTGTTCAAGTTATTTTGCATCCGAGGCTTGTCTTGCCCTAGCTGAGCTGCGGGGTGACATAAATGGAGAAGTCGCTTCTTCGGGCCAATGGGCCCGGCTCACCAAATCAGCCGAGCATCTCCTTAATGATGGATGCAACGTTCTTGGCATCGTCGATCCCTCGATGATAGGTACCCTGCCAAACCAATCCCATCGACTCCACCGTTTGCTTAAGTCCTTTGGGGCGGTTGTCGTATAAACCAACATGCCATTTCCTGGCATTGAAATGTTGCAGGCCCGCAAGCAGGGAAGGGCACCCAGCTAAACCAGCATCGCGGTCAAGCTGTCTTGCATCATAGTCACCCCAAGATGCCCATCCCGCGTTTGGATACTGCGCAGCAAACGTCCGTAGCTCGTCGCCAACCTCTTGATAGGTTAGGGCTCCATCCACGTCCGCCTGTGCGATTGACGTCAGCCTCTTACAGAATTCAGTAAGAGTTGGGTTGATCTGAGGCCGAACGAAACGCTGGAACTCATCGACGATTTCAAGCGTTTCAAGGTCGATCACCACCAGGCCAATCTCAATCGTTTCCATCTGATCGGGGACGACTACAAGGGGCCTTGGTGATTCGGACTCATCCACCTCATCACAGGTCGCCTCAAGGTCAACGCAATATAGGTAGCGGTATGGCGCAATGAGGTTTTGGACTGCTTGGAGGTGAAAGAACTTTGCTTGGATGCTCATGGCATGTGAGACCTTGCTTGTAGCTTGTTGAGTGTAACCGTCCCATCTATGTCGATTGAATCACTCACTGCCCACGACGAATCGCCTTGAGCACGGGTCACGACATACCCACAACCATTACGAACGTGATTATCGATCTCGTACCTGCGCCACTCGATCATCGCTTGGGCATCAACCTGAAGTGGCTTGCGCTCGATGAGCCAAGCTACCGCATTGAGAAATTGTCCGTGCGAAAAGACTAGGATGTCTTGCGCCGGGTGCGTGGCGAGGTCATCTAGGAACGAGCGTGCGCGGCCAACAAACTCCAGAAACGACTCAGCACCTTCTCCATCAATGTAGGACGGATCTGCGTTCGCCCAATACTGGTCGACCCATGCCTTCCGTTGTCCTACGGTGGTGTTCACACACCTAGTGGGATCTAGGTAGGTGAATTCCTCGATGGGCCATGTCTCAAATGGAACATCAGGGAATACGGAGATGGTCGCATCTGCGGTCGCTCGAGCCCGAGAGAAAGGGGAGGCAATGATTAACTCAGGTGTACGGCCGACGGATTGCGCCACTCGTTTAGCTTGTTCGATGCCCTTTTCGGTGAGCGGGATATTTGCATGATCAAGGGTCGCTGCCCCGGCATTGGCCGCGCTTTCTCCATGACGCACTAGCCTGACATTCTTCATTGACTTACCTGTCGTTTCGCCGACGCACGACGCCATTAGCGTTGCTAGGGATGTGGCCGGAGTTATTGGGGCGTGATGGGTCTGAAAGCTCGATCAAAGTGAGCTCCATTATCGCCCGCATCTAGAGCAAGCGGGTAATAAAGCAAGGAAGGGAGCTGGTCGGCATATGACATCGTGGCTTCCTCCGTGGAAGAAGGATGCGTCGCGATCGCTGGGCCTTACTTGGGGGCGTCGTCCCTTCGGGCTTTGTGCCCGCCTATTACTGGTGATCCAAATGGCCCGCTAGATTCCGACTGTCATACGCGCAAAATTATTGAGAATTATGGCAGGGAAATAATTATGGCTGGCCAATAATTTAAATAATTCACAGTCGTTTGCTTGGCGTGCCTTACCTTGCGCCGCTAAGGTTAGGGCCTACGTAGTTAATGGTCTACTCGCAGGGATGCTCACACATGGTTGAACAAGAGCCGCGCCCGGATTATGCCGGTAAAGCCACTGTCTACTTAGACCAGAATGTCCTCGATCTGCTGGTGAAAGAAAAGGATCCGGCGTTCTTTTCTCGGCTGATGAGCGATTATCAGGTGGTTTATTCTGATGAGACCAATCCATGCCTGCCGATCAGTGTCCGGATATCGTTAAAAAAAGTGAGCTTTGGCACAGGAGAAGTGGGCTGAACGCCTTTATTCACAAGGCCTCCAGAGCGACGATCGCTCATTTTGTCCTCGTTTCGCAACGGTCACAGTGCTGGGGTGATTGTTGGAGCGGAGACGGGCGTTGGTGCAGGAGGCGCATAAGGTAATAAATGATTTAACATAATATACATTACACGTAACAAGATGTTTCAGGATTAACCCGGTTGCACGCCAGATTTCAATCCAGCGTCTTTTCCCTGAAACCTTACTTTTCACAACCACGGCCTTGCCGGAAACTGGCGACCCTCAATCAGCATCCCGCGTCAGCTTTTCAATCAGCGTGCGATGCTGTGGAAATCGCGCAATCAATTTCCGTCGATCAGCCATCTCCATGTCCGCAAAATCAAATCCAGGCGACACGGCTTCGCTGATTAATCCAAATCCGTGCTCACCCTCAAGCAATCGCGAAGCTTTCCAGATTCCACCAGGCACGTGCATTTGCAAATGCTGGCCTGCCAGAACGTCGCTACCCATCACCAGCGTTCGTAACTCACCGTCACTGAGGATCATGCTGTACTCGACAGGATCGCCCAGATGATAGAAATGCAGGATGTCCGATTGGTTGAAATGAAATTGGCCCACTGGCGAATCTTCAGTCAGCAAGTAATAGATCGAGGTCATCAGGTAACGTGGGCCACCGGCGGTTTGCAGCATGGCGCGCTGATCTGCTTGAAAAGTCCTGCGAAAATAGCCGCCTTCGACATGAGGCTGCACATCCAGCGCCGCAATCACATCCTCGACGCTTGTTTTCCCTCGATTCATGGCCCACTCCATTGATTTAAGGACAGATGCGACGATAGCTCTACTAAACGGCTATTTAGTGGAGTTAACAGCAGATCGGCGGATTTCGACGGAATTACCCTTCTTTTTAGCGCCTATTTATTCAAGAAGGCATTTCAGAAATCTACCGTTGCCAAATCCGCTATTTAACTAACATCTTCAGGCGCTGCTCTTACGTTTCAACGTCTCGCTCGGCAGCTCTTTGAACAGCGCCCGATAACTGCTGGAAAACCGCCCCAGATGCCAGAACGACCAGTGCATCGCCACTTCGGCAACCGTGGTGTCTGTGGGCGCACGCTTGAGTAATTCGCGATGTGCGCTGTTCAACCGGCGCAGGCGCAACCAATGGCTTGGCGTCATGCCGGTGAAGTCTTTGAACGCATGCTGCAATTGGCGCAGCGAGACGCCCGCGACCTGCGCCAGTTCCAGCAGATTGACCGTTTCTTCCGGTGAATCGGCGGCCCACTCCCCTACTCGCTTCATGATCGTCCGCTCCTCGCTGCGGCGCTGCAAACCGCCACGATCCAGGTGCACGCGAGCGTTGTCGAGGATGAACAGGCAGTCTTCCAGTAACTGTTGAGTCAGGGCCTCTTTACTTGGCTGATCAAGGCTTTGCGATAACTTCGTGAGCGTCGAGCTTAACCAGCGACTGAACAAGGCGTTCTGTCCGCAGTTAAGCGGTGCCATGAACAATCCCTCGAGCCTCGCCACATCCAGACCGTGCTGGCGGACGAATTCCGGGCCGAACACCACAGCGATTTCCTGGTAGTTCTCCGGGGTAATCCAAATGTTGCGGCTGTCTTCATTGAGCAGATACAGCGCGTTGTCGCTGCGATCGAAACAGAACGCCAAGGCACCCGATGGCGCGCTGAACGTCTGCTCGACACGGGTGTTCATCTGCTCTTCGTAAACCTGCACGCCCTGCAGATCCAGATAGCGAATCTGCCCGGCGAAATGCCCTGGCGACATCTGCTGGTAATGCTGGACCCAACCCGGCGTGGCGCGGATCTGTTCGGTGACATCAGCGGTATTGAAAGCCTGAACCTGTAGCGGATTACACGTTGTCATGGGAGACCTTGCGCACTCTTTTGGTGCGCTTTGGTGCTGCTTAAAGTGGATAGATGGAACTGCAAGGCTCGCCCAAGATAGTCGTCAACGCGCCACAGGGGAAGGGGCGGAAGATGAAACCCGCCCTCCCCGGCGTCTATAAAACCAATAACGAGGTCTTTATGAATGCCCCTTTCGATCAGCTGTTCACTTGGCTGAAAGATCACAAGATTACCGAAGTTGAATGTGTGGTCAGCGACCTGACCGGCATCGCCCGCGGCAAGATCGCACCGACCAACAAGTTCCTGCATGAACGAGGCATGCGCCTGCCGGAAAGTGTGCTGCTGCAAACGGTAACCGGGGATTTTGTCGACGACGACATCTACTACGACCTGCTCGACCCGGCCGACATCGACATGGTCTGCAAACCGGTGAGCGACGCCGTGTATGTGATTCCATGGGCGATCGAGCCGACCGCCATCGTCATCCACGACACCTTCGACAAGTTCGGCAACCCGATCGAACTGTCGCCGCGCAACGTGCTGAAAAAGGTTCTGCAGCTTTACACCGACAAGGGCTGGAAGCCGATCGTTGCGCCGGAAATGGAGTTCTACCTCACCCAGCGCTGCGAAGACCCGGACCTGCCGCTCAAGGCGCCACTGGGCCGTTCGGGCCGTGCCGAAAGCGGTCGGCAGTCGTTCTCCATCGATGCTGCCAACGAATTCGATCCGCTGTTCGAAGACGTCTACGACTGGTGCGAGTTGCAAGGTCTGGATCTGGATACGCTGATCCACGAAGACGGCCCGGCGCAGATGGAAATCAACTTCCGTCACGGCGATGCGCTAGATCTGGCCGACCAGATCACCGTGTTCAAACGCACCCTGCGCGAAGCGGCGCTCAAACATAACGTCACCGCAACGTTCATGGCCAAGCCGATTGGCGACGAGCCTGGCAGCGCGATGCACCTGCATCAGAGCGTGGTCGACATCGAGACCGGCAAGCCGATCTTCGCCGATGCCGACGGCAAGATGAGCGAGCTGTTCCGCCATCACATCGGCGGGTTGCAGAAGTACATCCCGAAAGTGCTGCCGATGTTTGCGCCCAACGTGAACTCGTTCCGCCGCTTCCTGCCGGACACCTCGGCACCGGTCAACGTCGAGTGGGGCGAAGAGAACCGCACTGTCGGCCTCCGTGTGCCGACCTCCGGCCCTGAATCCATGCGCGTGGAAAACCGCCTGCCGGGCGCCGACGCCAACCCGTATCTGGCGATCGCCGCGAGCCTGCTGTGTGGCTACATCGGCATGATCGAAGGCATCGAGCCAAGTGCCGCCGTTGAAGGCCGTGCCTACGAACGCCGCAACCTGCGCCTGCCGATCACCATCGAAGACGCGCTGACACAAATGGAAGAGTGCACAACCGTTGCCGAGTACCTGGGCAGCAAGTTCGTGCGCGGCTACGTCGCGGTGAAACGCGCCGAGCATGAAAACTTCAAGCGCGTGATCAGTTCGTGGGAGCGCGAGTTTCTGCTGCTGAGCGTCTGATCCATCTCACAAAGCCCCTTCACCTCTGTGGGATGGGCTTTTGTGGGAGGGGGCTTGCTCCCGAAAGCGGTCTGTCAGTCACAGAAATGTTGAATGTGCCGGCCTCTTCGGGAGCAAGCCCCCTCCCACAGGAATTAGCGAATC
Organism: Pseudomonas sp. 13B_3.2_Bac1; assembly: GCF_025466205.1. Lineage (NCBI taxonomy): Bacteria > Pseudomonadati > Pseudomonadota > Gammaproteobacteria > Pseudomonadales > Pseudomonadaceae > Pseudomonas > Pseudomonas sp. 13B_3.2_Bac1. Next base: position 60,267 of record NZ_JANLOG010000007.1, on the reverse strand, counting down.
ACCCGAAAAAATCCAAAAAATTCGAAGAGGTGTCGATATGCGTCTATTGAAATCCATGGTTCCTGCCGCACTGGCGCTGTTGTGCAGCACCGCAGCCCTGGCCCAGCCCCAGGTCTCCGTCTACAACTGGACCGACTACATCGGTGAAACCACCCTCGCCGACTTCCAGGCCAAGACCGGGATCAAGGTGATCTACGACGTTTTCGACTCCAACGAAACCCTGGAAGGCAAGCTGCTTGCCGGCCGCACCGGCTACGACGTGGTCGTGCCGTCCAACCATTTTCTCGCCCGCCAGGTGAAGGCCGGCGCGTTCCTCAAACTGGATCGCGAGCAGTTGCCGAACTGGAAAAACCTCGACCCGAAACTGCTCGCGCTGCTTGAGAAGAACGATCCGCAAAACGCGCACTCGGTCCCCTACCTGTGGGGCACCAACGGCATCGGCTACAACGTCGACAAGGTCAAGCAAGTGCTGGGCATCGATCACATCGATTCCTGGGCGGTGCTGTTCGAACCGGAAAACATCAAGAAGCTGTCGCAGTGCGGCGTGTCGATGATGGACTCGGCCGACGAAGTGTTCCCGGCGATCCTCAACTACATGGGCATGGACCCACGCAGCGAGAACCCGGAAGACTTCAAGAAGGCTGAAGCCAAACTGCTGAGCATCCGTCCGTACATCACCTATTTCCATTCCTCGAAATACGTGTCCGATCTGGCCAACGGCGACATCTGCGTGGCGTTCGGTTACTCCGGCGACGTGTTTCAGGCCGCAAACCGCGCCAAGGAAGCCAAGAACGGCGTGAACATCGCCTACGCAATTCCCAAGGAAGGCGCCAACCTGTGGTTCGATCTGTTGGCGGTTCCAGCCGACGCCGCCAATCCCAAGGAAGCCCACGCCTTCATCAATTACCTGCTTGATCCGCAAGTGATCGCCAAGGTCAGCGCCTCGGTCGGTTACGCCAACCCGAACCCGCCGGCCAAGCAGTACATGGACGTGGCACTGGTGAGCAATCCAGAGGTTTACCCACCGCAGGAAGTCCTCGACAAACTGTATATTTCCACCACCCCGCCCCAGTCGATCATGCGTCTGATGACCCGGTCCTGGAGCAAAGTGAAGTCGAACAAATGAATCAGTACAGCAAAGAACACGCCCGCTCCTATTACGCTGCTTCGGCCCGGGCAAGTACGCCCTGGCCGGTGCTTGACGGTGATCTCACCGCCGATGTCTGCGTGATCGGCGGCGGGTTCACCGGGGTCAACACCGCGATTGAGCTGGCGCAACGCGGGCTGTCGGTGGTGTTGATCGAAGCCCGGCGCATCGGCTGGGGGGCCAGCGGACGCAACGGCGGTCAGTTGATTCGCGGCATCGGTCATGAGGTCGAGGGCTTTGCACGTTACGTGGGCAACGACGGCGTGCGCTATCTGCAACGTGCCGGGATCGACTCGGTGGACCTGGTGCGCCAGCGCATCACTGAAAACGATATCGAGTGCGACCTGCGCTGGGGCTTCTGCGAACTGGCCAACACCCCGGCGCAGTTCGCGGCGTTCAAGGACGAACAGGTCAGCCTCGACGAACTCGGCTATCAACACCAGACCCGCCTGGTTGGCCCCGAGCAGATCCGTCAGCAAGTGGTCAACGCCGACGGCTACGCGGGGGGGCTGATCGACATGGGCTCCGGCCATCTGCATCCGCTGGATCTGGTGCAGGGCGAAGCGCGTCTGGCGGCGTCCCTCGGTGTACGCATTTTCGAGCAAAGCCCGGTGTTGCAGATCATCCACGGTGAAACCGTTGAGGTGCGCTGCGCCACTGGCAGCGTGCGCGCTGGCAGTCTGGTGCTCGGTTGCAATGCGCATCTGGATGAACTCGAACAGCAACTCAGTGGCAAGGTGTTGCCCGCCGGCAGTTACATCATCGCCACCGAGCCGCTATCCGAACAACGCGCGGCGCAGCTGATCCCGCAGAACCTCGCGTTGTGCGACCAGAAAGTCGGACTCGATTACTACCGGCTCTCGGCGGATCGACGGTTGTTGTTCGGCGGGGCTTGCCACTATTCCGGCCGCGATCCGGCGGACATCGCTGCCTACATGCGCCCGAAGATGCTCAAGGTCTTCCCGCAACTGGCGGATGTGCGCATCGACTATCAGTGGGGCGGCAAGATCGGCATCACCGCCAACCGCTTCCCGCAGGTCGGCCGGCTCAAGCAGCAGCCGAACGTGTTCTACGCTCAGGGTTATTCCGGTCACGGTCTTAACGTCACGCACTGGTGCGCCAAGCTGCTGGGCGAAGCGATTCACGCCGGCCATAGTCAGGGCATGGACGTGTTCAGCGCCGTGCCGCACATGACCTTCCCCGGCGGCCCGGCGCTGCGTTCGCCGTTGCTGGCACTGGGGATGTTCTGGTATCGCCTGCGCGAACTTGTCGGCTGAACGCAGCTCCTACACGTAACCAGCTCCTCGCTATTTGCTCTATCGCCAAGCACTTCTATATTGATGGAGTGCTTTTGCGTTCCTGAAGCTCAGCATCCACAAAACCGAGGGGGACATGGATGAAGTCGTCAGCCGCCGATGAGCCACGAGCACCTGGCCAAGCGCCGATCAAGACGCGTCGTTTCAGCATTTCACTAGTGTGGATCGTGCCGATCGTGGCGGTGCTGGTCGGTATTTCGCTGGTGGTGCACAATCTGCTGCAGGAAGGCCCGAGCATCGTCGTCAACTTCAAGACCGGCAGCGGTCTGACCGCAAACAAGACCGAGGTCAAGTATCGCAACGTGGTGATCGGTCAGGTGACCGACGTCGAGTTAAGCGCCGACCAGAAGAGCGTCGACGCCACGATCAAACTGTCCAAGCAGGCCGAAACCTTTACCCGCGAAGACTCGCACTTCTGGGTCGTGCGCCCACGCATCGGCGCCGGCGGCGTTTCGGGCATCGACACCCTGCTCTCCGGCGACTACATCGGCGCCGATATCGGCCAATCCGACAGCCGCGCCAAACACTTCAAGGGCCTGGAGAACCCGCCGCCGATCACCTACGGCGAACCGGGCAAGCGCTTCATGCTGCACGCCCCGGATCTCGGCTCGCTGGACATCGGATCGCCGGTTTACTACCGCAAGATTCCGGTTGGCCAGGTTGTCACCTACACCCTCAATCCCGAGGGCAAAGGCGTGGACATCGAGGTGTTCATCCATTCGCCGAACGACGCGTTCGTCACCGAAAACACCCGGTTCTGGAACGCCAGCGGCATTGACATCAATGTCGGCGCCAACGGCTTTGCCGTGAAAACCGAATCACTGTCCACCATGCTGGTCGGCGGCATTGCCTTCCGTGCGCCGGATTACAGCCCCAACGACGTTGCTGCCACGGACGACAAAGACTTCGAGCTGTTCGCCGATCAGCAGACCGCCCTCGCCCCGCCCAACGGCAAGGCGCAATACATGGTGCTGCGTTTCGATCAGTCGCTGCGCGGGCTCAAGGTCGATGCACCGGTAGAGTTTCTCGGCATGGAGATCGGCCGGGTCGTCGGGATCAACCTGGACTTCGACGCGAAAAAACGCAGCTTCCCGCTCAACGTCGGCATCGTCATTTACCCGCAGCGCCTGGGCCAGGCCTACAAAAAGATGCTGACCGAATTCAAGCACGATCCCAACGACGAAGCCGCCGGTATTCGTCTGCTCGGCACCTTCGTCGATAACGGTCTGCGCGCTCAGGCCCGCAGTGGCAACCTGCTGACCGGGCAGCTGTACGTTGCACTGGACTTCTTCCCGAAAGCCGAGAAAGTCGCGTTTGACCCGACGGCCCGGCCGGTGGTCTTGCCCACCGTGCCCGGCAGCCTCGAACAGTTGCAGGAAAAACTCGAAGCCGTGGTCGACAAGCTCAACAAACTGCCGGTCGAGCGGATTGCCGGCAACCTCGACAGCAACCTCGTGGAGCTGCGCAAAGGCCTGCAACAGTTCAACGCGAAAACCCTGCCGAGCGTGCAGACCACCCTGGCCGACGTCAGCAAGACCTTGCAGTCCGCCAGCTCGACCCTCGCCGAAGACTCACCGCAGCGCGAGAAACTCACCGAGACCCTCGACGAACTCGGGCGCATGTCGCGTTCACTGCGTGAGCTGTCGGATTATCTCGGTCGCCATCCGGAATCGCTGATTCGCGGTCGCCCCGACAATGCCGCGCCGCTGGACCTGAAAGGACCGCCACGCAATTGAGCACAGGAGCTACCCCATGGCTTTACCGCTGAAGATCACCGTGCTCGCTGCGTTCATGCTCCTGGGTGCCTGCCGCAGCGAGCCGATCAACTTTCACACCCTGACGCCGGTGCAACTGCCGACGTCCCGGGCCGGTGCGCAGATTCCCATCGAGGCGATCAGCGTGCCGCCACAGGTCGACCGCCCGCAAATCGTCATCCGTCAGGGCAACAATGGCCTTGCGATTCTGGAAACCCAATGGTGGGGGGCGAGTCTGGCGGATGAGTTGCGCAGCGCGTTGAGCGATCAACTGAGCAATACCGGCAGTCGCGGCAATGTTTCGGTGCGCATTGATGTGCAGCGTTTTGACTCGATTCCCGGACAATACGGGCTGATCGACGTCAAGTGGCGCCTGCGCCCGAGCGGTGCGGCGGACAATGCTCTGCTGACGTGTCATTCAACCTTGCAAACACCGTCCGGCCCGAGCATCGATGACCTGGTGGCCGCGCAACAGAACAACGTCAAACGACTGGCTGCATTGATCAATCAAGCGGCGGGCAATTCACGCACCTGTCCATCGGCGTCCTGAGTCGCCGCCGGTAGCGTGACGGTGAAACGGCAGCCGTTGGGTTCGCGAGTCACCAACTGAACCTGCCAGTGCTGATGGCTGCAGATCCGCTGCACCAGCGACAGGCCCAGGCCAAGCCCTTCACCGCGCTGTTCGTCACCACGCACGAATGGCTGAAACATCGCCTGGCGTTTCTCTTCCGGAATACCGATGCCGCTGTCCTCGACCACGAAACTGTCCTTGAGCAGAGTCAACCGGACGAAGCCCTGATCGGTGTAGTGCCAGGCATTGCGCAACAGATTGCCCATGACCGATTGCAAGAACGTCAGGTCATAGCGCGTGCTGCCAGCCAGTTGCGGCTCGTAAATGAACTCCAGGCCCTTTTCGCGAATCAATCGCCCCCAGATTTCCACCTGGGCGTCAGCGATAGATTTGAGTGTGCAGGTGGATTCGGTGCCAAGCTCTTCCGGCTTGCGCGCCAGCATCAAGAAGGTTTCGACCAGTTGGCGCATTTCAGCGCTGGCCCGGGCAATGCGTTTGACCTGCTCAGTGGAACGCCGATCCAGCGAGGGGTTGGTCAGCAACAGCTCGCAGGAACTGGCCAGAATCATCAGCGGTGTGCGCAGTTCGTGGCTCACGTCACTGGTGAAGAGCTTTTCCCGGTTCAGAGTCTCGCGCAACCGGCCGAGTGTCTGGTCGAAAGACAGCGCCAACTCCCCTACTTCATCATCGGCGTAATCCGGATGCAGGGCCGGCGCCAACGCGATCAACTGATCGCGATGACGTACCTGCCCCGCCAGGCGAATCACCGGCGCCATGACCTGCCGCGCCAGCAGCCTGCCGAGCGCGACAGCCAACATGACACTGAGGATGAACCCGACAATCACCACGACGAACAGCAGGTGCTCGCGTTGTTCGAAGCTTTCCTGATTGCGCAGCAACACATATTTGCGGCCGCCGACTGCCTCGACCATGGCGTAGAAATCATCACCGTTGAAGGTGATCTCCTGAAACCCCAAGGGCAGTTTTGCCAGTTGCGGCGTCAGCGCCATGGGCCCCGGACCGTTCTCGAAAAAAAACAGTTCGCTCTTTTCCGGCTCATGGCGCCACTGGTTGATGTCGTCTATCGCCAGCAACCGGCGCAGTCCGCCGCTCAGGGCCGTCATGGTCAACTTGTGCTCGACGACATGCACCGTGGCCACAATGCCCATCGCGAAGACACCGGCTACCACCGCGCTCATCAAGGCGAACACAATCACGATCCGATTGGCGAGGCTTTGCTTGAGGTCCATCCGGTTCAATGACTCCAGTGCTGATGTCAGAGCTGCAAGGGGCGGCGCGACGACGTTGTCCAAAGCGCGCAGCTTCGCCTTGCCCGGCGCAGTTGTTAAGTGCTTCAAGCAAACAAAACGGCTATTTGAGTTTAGTTATCAAATAGCCGTTTCTGTTGATACCTGCGCCTCTCTCGCAAATTTTTCACATGTTCTTCACTGCGCCGCCACGACTCTGAACGTAGTGTTCAGCAGCCATTCAAGCAACCCACCGTAAAGTAACTAACCTCCTGGAGCTTACGTTGCACTTTGCGTGTGAACTGAATGGAACTCGGGAATGACAAGGGGCAACGTCGTGGTTGAATTAGTACAAATACAATCAGCACCCAAGAGATCGTACCTCTCTCGTCCGCGGGCCTGGGTTGCCATCGCTGCCGGCGTGCTGGTGATCAGCCTGATTTGTGGCTTCGTCTGGCTGCAGCGTTCACCTGCCAACCTGCGTTATGTCAGCGCCTCTACCACCCAGCAATGGGTGAAAGCCTGGCAGGCTGGCGAGGTCGTCGCACTGGTGCGCCACGCCGAACGCTGTGACCGCTCGAACAACATTTGCCTGGGGCCGGCAGACGGTATTACCCAGGCAGGCAGCGTCTCTGCAGTCTCCGTTGGCCGGGCCTTTACGCAATTGGGAATGCAGCAGACCCAAGTGTTCACCAGCCCCCTGACGCGCACTGCGCAAACGGCTCATTACATGTTCGGTCGCGACGCAATGGCGGCAGAATGGCTGGAAACCTGTGGCCCGACGATGCGCGATGAGTTGGTGGCGCACAAGCCCCCTGGGCAGAACATGATCCTCGTGACCCACAGCGGCTGCATCGCCGATTTCGAAAGACAAACCGGTTACCCGCGCGCGGTCGCCACCGAATATGGCGGCGCGGTTTTAGCCCGTATAGATGCACAAGGCAAACTTGAAGTCATTGGCATCATGAACCCTGAAGGCTGGCAGCGATTGACCAAGTAACCAGCAAACTTAATCAAGCAACAAACAACTCGGCCAATGCTCTGGCACAGGGTATTGGCGCCTATGAAATTGTAATAAGAAATGTTTTTTATTTTGAGCAACTGGACATATTTCATTTTAGAGCTTGTCTTCCCGAGGAGAACTTAAAGCTGGAAGCAGACCCGTTCTCTGAATACAGGACACGGCCTTCGGACGTGCTCTCCTCTGCATTCATTCAACCCAGTGCCGCGCCTGCAACGGAAATCGCCAGGCGCTTCACTGAAACGCACACTTTGTACTGCACCAAGGTCCAGTCATGACGTCTGAGAACAAACCGCTGCACCATGCAGCGTTGAATTTGCCACACCTCCACCAGAGCACCCTGGTCGAGCGCTTTGCGATACCCGGTCTGGTGCTGGCATTCGTGGTCTTTTATCTGCTGCCACTGATGACCCACGGTCTGTGGATTCCCGATGAAACCCGTTATGGCCAGATCAGCCAGGAAATGCTTCTGAGCGGCAACTGGGTGGCGCCGCATTTCATGGGCATCCGCTACTTCGAAAAACCGATTGCCGGCTACTGGATGATCGCCATCGGCCAGGCCATTTTCGGTGAAAACCTGTTCGGCGTACGCATCGCCTCGGCGCTCAGCACGGGCGTAAGCGTGTGGCTGGCCTACGTACTGGCCCGTCGCCTGTGGAACAACCCGCGAATCAGCGCAGCGTGCGCCCTCCTTTATATGAGCTTCGGCCTGATTGCAGGTCAGGCCGGCTATGCCAACCTCGATCCGCAGTTCACCTTGTGGGTCAACCTCAGCCTGGTGGCGATCTGGTTTGCCATCGACAGCACCACCCCGCGCGCGCGCCTGGGCGGCTGGGCGTTGTTGGGCCTCGCTTGTGGCATGGGCCTGATGACCAAAGGTTTCCTCGCCCTGATGCTGCCAGTGCTGATCGCCCTGCCCTACATGATCTGGCAACGACGCTTTGGCGAGCTGGTGCGTTATGGTCTGGTCGCCGTTGCGGTGGCCGCCCTGGTCAGCGTGCCTTGGGCACTGGCCGTGCATTACCGTGAACCGGATTTCTGGCGGTTCTTCTTCTGGCACGAACACATCCGCCGCTTTGCCGCCGGCGAAGACGCACAGCATGCACGGCCATGGTGGTTCTATCTGCCGCTGCTGTTTGCCGCCACCTTGCCATGGGCATTGCTGCTGCCTTCGACGCTGTTGCGCACCTGGCGCGAAAAGCGTGACCCGAAAATCGCCTTCCTGGCTCTGTGGTTCCTGCTGCCCCTGGCGTTTTTCAGCGCGAGCAGCGGCAAACTGCCGACCTACATCATGCCGTGCCTGCTGCCATTGGCCCTGTTGATGGGCTACAACGTGATGAACTGGCTCGCTGACCAGAACGGCCGCGTCTTGCGTACCAACGGTGTGGTCAACGTGGTGCTGGCCGGCGCCGCGCTGGTGGCGCTGATTTATCTGCAAGCGACCCGTGAAATCTACGCAAACACCGAGATGTTCAGCCTGTCGCTGGCCTACATCGTATTGCTCGGCTGGATCATTGCCGGTTCGCTGCAAGCCTTGCGACCACTGACGCTGTGGGCGATGCCGGCGCTGGGCATCGGCCTGCTTGTCGCGCTGCTACCCGCTGCAATGCCGGCGACCATCGTCAACAGCAAGATGCCGGATCAGTTCATCGCCGAGCATCAGCAGGAACTCAGCCAGACCAGCTCGTTGCTGAGCAACGACCTGGGCGCGGCTTCTGCGTTGTCATGGCGCTTGCGCCGCCCGCAAGTCGACCTGTTCAACACCGTTGGCGAGCTCAAGTACGGCCTCGATGACCCGGCCATGGCTTCACGCAAGGTCAGCCTGGAAGGTGTTGGCCAATGGATGACCGAAGCGCGGAAAAAAGGCTCGGTGGGCGTGGTGATGCGCGTCAACAGCACATCGGACGCGCAACAACTTGAACTGCTGCCAATAGACGGCAAGCACTACCGCCGTGGCCAAATCGAAATCCTCATCTTCAGTCAGAGCCAGCCATGACCCAGACCAGGACTGAACGGAGGCAGTTGCTGCTTCTGCTGGCAGCGACTGCCCTGCTTTTACTGCTCGGCCTGGGCAGTCGTGAGCTATGGGGGCCGGAGACCCGTTGGGCCAACATCGCGTTGCAGATGCTGCAAAGCGGCGACTATTTCGACCCCTATCTCAAGGGCGGCCCCTACTACGACAAGCCGTTGCTGTCGTACTGGCTGATCACCGCCACCTCGTGGTTCACCGGCGGACTGGGGCATTGGTCGTTGCGCCTGTCATCGGTGATTTCCGCGTGGTTCAGCGTGTGGCTGGTGTACCTGATCGGCGAGCAACTGTTTCGCAAAGGCACCGGGTTGATCGCCGGCTGGATGCTGGCGACCACTTTCTACTTCGTGTTCTGGGCGCGAGTCGCCACCGCCGACATTCTCACCGTCTGCGGGGTGCTGGCGGCCGTCTGGTGGTACTGGCGCGGCCCGGATGACACCCGGTTCTGGCGCTACGTGGTGTTCTTCGGCCTGCTGTCGCTGACATCGCTGTTCAAAGGCCTGATCGGTTTCATCCTGCCCGGCCTGGTGCTGCTGCCGCACCTGCTCAGCGAACATCGCTGGAAACGTCACCTGAACCTGCGACTGCTGGGTGCTCTGCTGATCGCCGGGGCGTTCTACATGACGCCGTTCCTGTTGTCCCACCTCTACGGTGCGCCCAACTACGAACAGAGCGGCCTCGGCCTGGTGCTGCGCGAAAACGTCGTGAGGTTTTTCCAGCCGTTCGATCAATTCGGGCCGATTTACACCTACTTGATCTACCTGCCGGTGTACACCCTGCCTTGGGCACCGTGCTGGTTGATCGCCTTGTGGGTGGCCGCGCGCAACTGGAAGCACATCGAACCGGACACCCGCTGGCTGATTCAAGGGCTCGCGTTGCTGATGCTGTTCTTCACCGCGTGTGGCAGTCGCCGCAGCTATTACGTCCTGCCGTTGGTGCCCTTCGCGCAACTGCTGGGTGCCTGGTGGGTGACCCGGCGCATGGCCGCTCGCAACAGCGCAGGTCGTGGTCTGAAGATCGGCTTCGCTGTCACCACGGTGTTGCTCGCCGCGATCCTGGGGGTGCTTTACCCGTGGACCAACAGCGGCGGCGGTGTTATCCGCTTCGGCGAGCAGGTTCGCGAACAGGCCAGTCAGCAGGCACCGTTGAATCAATGGCGCATGGTCATGATCGAGGTCGACAACAAAGTGCCGATGTACCTGCAAACCGGTGGTGCACCGTTCTACTACGTGCCGGAAACGATCCAGGACTTCCCGCACAATGGCGACACCGCGACGCTGATCGCCTGGCTGGAAAGGACCAGCGGGGAACATTGGGATCCGCAACGCACGATTTTCGTCGCGCAATACCGTTCCGGTGATGCCGTGCCACTGGATGCGCTGAAGGCTGATCACCAGGTCATCACCACCACCCCGACCCGTGGCGAGCAGCTATTCCACGGGCGTGAAGACCAGAGCATGGCCTACATCCCCCACTCCTGAGCAATGACGTTAAGACAAAAGTGGAGAGTCGCGGTAAATTTGAATGGCAATGACAAGTATTAACGGCTTCTTTGACGTTTTTTTCTCATTTGCCACCCTACATTGCCGCGACTCGACACTTGCAAATCGTTCGCATTGTTTCCTGCGAGGGTTTGCTCATAACGTCTAAAAACAGGAGCTGCCCGAATGAATCCACGCCTTCCATCCTTCTTCAAGCGCGCATTGCTGGCCACCGCATTGCTCGGCACCGGGCAGGCGTTTGCCGCCGACTCGGTGGGTCTGGTGGTTTACAACGCGCAGCATGAAACGCTGACCAAGGCCTGGGTGGCCGGGTTCACCGAAGAAACCGGGATTCCGGTGACCATTCGCAATGGCGATGACACCGAAATGGGCAACCAGCTCGTGCAGGAAGGCGCCGCCTCGCCGGCAGATGTATTCCTCACTGAGAACTCCCCGGCGATGGTGCTGGTGGACAATGCCAAACTGTTCGCCCCGTTGGCGCCCGCGACCCTTGAGCAAGTCGATTCCGCCTACCGTCCGGCCCACGGCAATTGGGTCGGCATCGCTGCCCGTTCCACCGTGTTCGTCTACAACCCGAACAAGCTGACTGAAAAAGACCTGCCCAAATCCCTGCTCGACCTCGCCACCCCGGCATGGAAAGGCCGCTGGGCCGCCTCCCCGGCTGGCGCGGATTTCCAGGCGATTGTCGCCGCCGTCCTGCAACAGAAAGGCGAAGCCGCCACGCTGGAATGGCTCAAGGGCATGAAGACCAATGCAACCATCTATCGCGGCAACAGCGCGGTGCTCAAAGCGGTGAACGCCGGGCAGATCGACAGCGGCGTGATCTATCACTATTACAGCTTCGTCGATCAGTCGAAGACCGGCGAAAACAGCAACAACACCCGCCTGTATTACTTCAAGCATCAGGATCCGGGCGCATTCGTCAGCACCTCCGGCGCCGGCGTGCTGGCATCGAGCAAGCATCAGGATGAAGCGCAAAAATTCGTCAAATACATCACCAGCAAGGAAGGCCAGGAAGTTCTCGAAACCGGCACCTCCTTCGAGTACGCCGTGGGCAAAGGCGCGCCGTCCAACCCGAAACTGACACCGCTGAAAACCCTCGATGCGCCGAAAGTCGATGCCTCGACCCTCGACAGCAAAAAAGCCGTCGAGCTGATGACCCAGGCCGGATTGCTCTGAGTGATGCCCGAAACCTTGCCTGCACCGGCCGTTGCGACGGCCCCCGCCAGCCTTCTCCACCCTGCCCGCAGGCTTGGCGGGCGCGGCGGCTCGTGGGTGGTGACCTCGGCGGTACTGGTGTCGTTGCTGTCATTGCTGCCGATTGCGTTCGTGATCGGCGTGTCGTGGTACACCGGTTGGGCAACCATCGAAGCCATGATATTTCGCCCGCGGGTCGGCGAATTGCTGATCAACACCGTGCTGCTGGTGCTGATCACCTTGCCATTGTGCATCGTGCTCGGGACAACTCTGGCCTGGCTGACCGAACGCAGCAACCTGCCTGGCCGACGCTTGTGGTCAGTGTTGGCGGTCGCACCGTTGGCCGTGCCGGCGTTCGTCCACAGTTACGCGTGGGTCAGCCTGATTCCATCGATCCACGGCCTGCCCGCCGGTGTACTGGTGTCGGTGATCGCGTATTTCCCGTTTCTGTATTTGCCGATTGCGGCGACCTTGCGTCGTCTCGATCCGGCGATTGAAGACGTTGCGCAATCCTTGGGACTCAAGCCTTGGGCGGTGTTCTTTCGGGTGGTGTTGCCGCAATTGCGCCTGGCAATCTGCGGTGGAGCCTTGTTGGTCGGTCTGCATTTGCTGGCCGAGTACGGCTTGTACGCGATGATCCGTTTCGACACCTTCACCACGGCGATCTTCGATCAGTTCAAATCGACCTTCAACGGCCCGGCCGCCAACATGCTCGCCGGGGTTCTGGCGCTGTGCTGTCTGGCGATGCTCACGGCTGAATCCGCCGCCCGTGGCCAGGCGCGTTATGCGCGAGTCGGGTCCGGCAGCGCCCGGGATCAGCGCAGCGTGCAACTGGGGCGCGGCGCGACATCTTTGGCGTTACTCCTGCAAACGCTGACCTGCCTGCTGGCGCTCGGTGTGCCGTTGCTGACACTGGGCCGCTGGCTGGTGGCCGGTGGTGTGCAGGTCTGGCAAGGCGACGAGTTAATGCCGGCCCTGCTGCAGACGTTGTCGTATGGCGTGGCCGGCGCGTTGTTGACCAGCGTCGCGGCGATTCCCATTGCATGGCTGTCAATCCGCTCTCCCGGCAAACTGCAGCGCTTGCTGGAAGGCTGCAATTACATCACCAGTTCGCTACCCGGCATTGTCGTTGCGTTGGCGTTGGTCACCGTGACCATTCATTTCGCCCGGCCGATCTACCAGACCACCATCACCGTGCTCTTGGCCTATCTGCTGATGTTCCTGCCGCGGGCGCTGGTCAGTCTGCGCGCCGGTTTCGCGCAGGCCCCGGTCGAACTGGAAAACATCGCGCAAAGCCTTGGCCGCTCGCCGTTGCGCGCATTGTGGCTGATCACCGTGCGCCTGGCAGCTCCCGGCGCGGCGGCAGGGGCAGCCCTGGTATTTCTGGCAATCACCAATGAACTGACCGCGACCCTGCTGCTCGCGCCCAACGGCACGCGCACCCTCGCCACTGGCTTCTGGGCGATGACCAGCGAAATCGATTACGCCGCCGCAGCGCCCTACGCGCTCTTGATGATCCTGCTTTCCCTGCCGCTGACGGCCATTCTCTATCACCAATCCAGGCGTACCGCTGGCCGATGAACGCTCTCGAACTGCTCAACCTCAGTAAAACCTTCGGCGCACAAAAGGCGCTCGATGACGTCAGCCTCAACGTGCCGACCGGCAGCCGCACGGTGATCGTCGGCCCCTCCGGTTCCGGCAAGACCACGCTGTTGCGGATGATCGCCGGGTTCGAGTTTCCCGACAGCGGCAGCCTCACGCTCAACGGCCAGACGCTGGTCGACCGCAGCCACGCGGTGCCGGCCTATCAACGGCAGATCGGCTACGTCCCGCAGGACGGCGCGTTGTTCCCGCACATGACGGTGGCAGCGAACATCGGTTTCGGCCTGGCCCTGACCGGCGCTGCGCGCCATCAACGCATTCTGCAATTGATGGACAGCGTGGCGCTGGACGCGAACATGGTCAACCGTTGGCCGCACGAATTGTCCGGTGGTCAGCAACAGCGCGTATCCCTGGCCCGGGCACTGGCGCAACAACCACGGCTGATGCTGCTCGATGAGCCGTTCTCTGCCCTCGACACCGGTTTGCGTAGTGCCATGCGCAAAATGGTCGCGCGCCTGCTCGAAGACGCCGGCGTCACCACCATTCTGGTGACCCACGATCAGAGCGAAGCGTTGTCGTTTGCCGATCAATTGGCGGTGATGCGCAGCGGCCGGCTGGTGCAGTCCGGGCATCCGATGGATCTCTACCGCTTTCCGAATGATGAGCAGACTGCGCACTTTCTCGGCGAAGCCGTGGTGCTGCCCGCGCGGATCGAGGCGGGTTGGGCGCACTGCGATCTGGGTCAGGTGGCGGTGAACAGCAACGGCTTCAGCGGCGCTGCGCAGATCATGCTGCGCCCCGAACAATTGCAGATCGCCGAAGTGGCGTCTGACAGTCAAGGCTGCCATGCGCTGGTCACCGACCGCGATTTCGCCGGCAATACCTGCACCTTGACGGTCGAACTGAGCTCATCCGCGACTCAGGATCCGGCCCGTTCGATTCTGGTGCGCAGCTCCGGCATGCACGCGCCGCCCGCCGGCAGCGCGGTGCAACTGTCGGTGCTCGGTGCGGCGCATGTGTTTGGCCTGAACTGATCAGAGATCGAAGCGATCCACCGCCCGCCGCCGCTCGTTGTCATCGCGCACATCGTAGTTGGCGGTGGTCTGGATGTTGCTGTGATGCGCCAGTTTCTGCGCGATCGACAGGTCGTGCTCCTCGATCACCCGGGTGATGAACGAGCGACGGAAATCGTGGGGCATGATCTTCACCCCGACCTGCGTCCCGCGCTGACGGGCGATGTAATAGATCGCGTGCTTGGTGATGCGCTCGCGGGTGATGTGGCTGCCACGGCGGATGCGGTTGAACAGGAAGGCATCGTCGCTCTCGCCTTCCTTGAGCTGTGAACGGCGCAGTTCGAGCCAGGCATTGAGCTTGCTGAACGCCCATGCCGGTGCGTATTTGATCAACTGCTTGTTGCCCTTGGCGGTGACGCACAGGCTGCGTTCGCTGAAGTCGACCTGATTCAAATCCAGATCCACCGATTCCGACTTGCGCATGCCGGTCCCGTACAGCAACGCGATGATTGCCGCATCACGCAGGCCCTGCGGGCGCGGGTCGGCGGCGCAGACTTCCATCAATTCGTGAATCAGCGTGCGCTTGAGATTGCGCCCCTGAGACAGCCGCGTGCCGGCGATGCCCTTGACCGAGCGCATTTTCAACAGATGTTCCTGGCTGATCAGGCTCATGCGCCAGGCCTCATTCATGACTCCGCGCACGGCATTCACATACAACGAAGAAGTGTTGGGTGCGTAGTTGTCTGCGCGCAACGCCGCGACAAGACCCACAACATCTTCGGGTTGTAACGCATGCCAGGGAATCTCTTCGACATTCATGTCTTCAAAACCCAGGCGATCGGCCGCATCTTGCAGCACGTAGCGCATGGTGAGCTGGCTGGAAGGCGCCAAACGCGCGAGGTACAGGCTCATCGGGTTGGGCTTTGGAACGACCGGGTTTGCAGCAACTAAATCAATCAAACGATAAACCTTGAGTAAAAAACGTACAGCACTACAACAACTAACAAATGCAATGTACTTGAAGTAAAGAACGTACTTGAGCCGCACTGTCCGACAAAAAACTGCGATGGACGGTAGAAGCCTGAACAGCGGCTGTATAAGTGACAGATAAACGATTCGCCAACCGGTTTTTCATGTTCCTTTCACAAAAACCGGCATAACCTTAATTCCCATCGGTTCGGTAGTGGCTTTGCCCAACCTGCCGGGCAAATCGTGAAAAGTCAATCGATCCCGACGTCATGCTTTTTTTGCCAAGTTATTGATGCAGGAGTGCTTTTCTGCGTCTACGCTGAGGTTGGATCCAACGATTCCGTGAATTCATCCTTTATTTTTTTTGCAATGAGGTGCCCATGAGTCAGGCGTTTCTCCCCTTCTCTCGCCCGAGTATTGGCGATGAGGAAATTGCCGCCGTAGAGCAGGTGTTGCGCTCGGGCTGGATCACGACGGGGCCGAAAAACCAGGCACTCGAAGAGCAGTTTGCGCAGTATGTCGGTTGCAAGCACGCGGTAGCCTTGTCTTCGGCCACCGGCGGCATGCACATCACGCTGCTCGCCCTGGGCATCGGCCCGGGCGACGAAGTCATCACCCCGTCGCAGACCTGGGTCTCGACCGCCAACATGATCTCCCTGCTGGGCGCCAAACCGGTATTCGTCGATGTCGACCGCGACACGTTGATGACCGACGCTGCGCGCATCGAAGCGGCCATCACCCCGCGGACCAAGGCAATCATTCCGGTGCACTATGCCGGCGCAGCGTTCGATCTCGATCCGCTGTATGCCCTCGCCGACAAGCACGGCATCCCGGTCATCGAAGACGCCGCCCACGCTGCCGGCACCCGCTACAAGGGGCGTCACGTCGGCTCGCAAGGCACGGCGATCTTCTCGTTCCATGCGATCAAGAACATGACCTGTGCCGAAGGCGCGATGTTCGTCACCGATGACGAAGCCCTCGCCAGCCGTGTGCGCATGCTCAAATTCCACGGCCTGGGCGTCGACGCCTATGACCGTCTGACCGGTGGCCGCAAGCCGCAGGCGCAAGTGATGGAGCCCGGTTTCAAGTACAACCTGGCCGACGTCAACGCCGCGATTGCCCTGGTGCAACTGCAGCGTCTGGAGGAAATCAACGCCCGTCGCACCGAACTGGCCACGAGCTATCTGCAGAAGTTCGAAGGCTTGCCAGTGCAACCGCTGGCCCTGCCCGACTACGCCCAGCAACACGCCTGGCACCTGTTCATCCTGCGCATCGACAGCGAGCGTTGCGGCATGGATCGCGAAGCTTTCATGAAGGCTTTGCAGGATCAGGGCATCGGTACCGGTATCCATTTCATTGCCACCCACCTGCACACCTGGTATCGCCAGCGTGACCCCGACCTCTACCTGCCCAACACCGAATGGAACTCGGCGCGGCTGTGCTCGATTCCGCTGTTCCCCGACATGACCGATCAAGACCTTGACCGTGTTGTCGGTGCCATCGCACAAATCATGGAAAAACGCCTGTGAAACCTTATCCAATCCGCAGTGTGTCGATCGTCATCCCGGTCTACAACGAGCAGGAAAGCCTGCCCGAGCTGCTGCGTCGTACCGAGGCGGCCTGCCGCCAGTTGCATCACGACTTCGAAATCGTGCTGGTCGACGACGGCAGCCGCGACGAATCGGCGAACATGCTCGAAGAAGCCGCCGGGCGTGAAAACAGCCCGTTCGTGGCGGTCATTCTCAACCGCAACTATGGTCAGCACGCCGCGATCATGGCCGGTTTCGAACAGTGCAAGGGCGACGTGGTCATCACCATCGATGCCGACCTGCAGAACCCGCCTGAAGAAATCCCACGGCTGGTGGCCGAAGCCGAAAAAGGTTACGACGTGGTCGGGACCGTGCGCGGCAATCGTCAGGACTCGGCGCTGCGCCGGTATCCGTCGAAGCTGATCAACCTTGCCGTGCAGCGCTCCACCGGCGTTGCCATGAGCGACTACGGCTGCATGCTGCGCGCCTACCGCCGCAACATCATCGACGCGATGCTCGCCTGCCGTGAGCGCAGCACGTTCATCCCGATCCTGGCCAACAGCTTCGCCCGTCATACCACCGAAATCGTCGTGGCCCACGCAGAGCGTGAACACGGCGACTCGAAATACAGCCCGATGCGCCTGATCAACCTGATGTTCGATCTGGTCACCTGCATGACCACCACCCCGCTGCGTTTGCTCAGCATCGTCGGCTTCGCCATGGCCGGTCTGGGTGGGCTGTTCGCCGTCGCACTGATCATTCTGCGTCTGGCGTTCGGTGCCGGCTGGGCGGGCGGCGGTACCTTCGTTCTGTTCGCCGTACTGTTCGTGTTCACCGGTGGCCAGTTCATCGGCATGGGGCTGCTGGGTGAATACCTGGGCCGCATGTACAGCGATGTGCGCGCCCGTCCGCGTTTCTTCATCGAAAAGGTGTTGCGCAGCCAGCCGGCCGATCCGGCCCCTGCCGTCACCGTCGATGGTCTTTCTTCTACCGCTACTTCTTCCACTTCCGATCAGGTTCTCTCATGAGTGCAAAAACTGTTGTCTTCGCCTACCACGATATTGGCTGCGCCGGCATTGAAGCCCTGCTCAACAGCGGCTTTGACATTGCAGCAGTGTTCACTCACGCCGATGATCCGAAAGAAAACGCGTTCTATGCGTCGGTTGCACAACTGTGCGCGAACAAAGGTATTCCGGTACACGCGCCGGAAGACGCCAACCACCCACTGTGGATCGAGCGCATCGCCAAGCTGGACCCGGAGTACATTTTCTCCTTCTACTACCGCAACCTGCTGAGCGAGCCACTGCTGGCACTGGCGAAAAAAGGCGCGTTCAACCTGCACGGTTCGCTGCTGCCACGTTATCGCGGTCGCGCTCCGGCAAACTGGGTGCTGGTCAACGGCGAAACCGAAACCGGCGTCACCCTGCACCGTATGGTCAAGCGCGCTGATGCTGGCGCGATCGTTGCCCAGCAACGCGTGGCCATCGAGCGCAGCGACACCGGTCTGACCCTGCACGCCAAATTGCGCACAGCCGCCAGCGACCTGCTGCGCGACACCCTGCCGAACATGCTGCAAGGCAAGATCACTGAAACCCCGCAAGACGAATCCAAAGCCACCGTGTTCGGTCGTCGCACCCCAGCGGACGGCAAACTGGTCTGGGCCAAACCGGCCGAAGAACTGTTCAACCTGGTGCGCGCCGTCACCCGTCCTTACCCGGGCGCCTTCTGCGCCGTGGGCGAGCACAAACTGATCGTCTGGAGCGCCGAAGTCGTCAAGGGCAACGAAGGCCAGGCGCCAGGTCGCGTGATCAGCGTCGATCCGCTGCGCATTGCCTGCGGTCAAGACTCGCTGGTGATCAACGCCGGCCAGCGCAACGACAACGGTCTGTACCTCAGCGGCCCGCAACTGGCCAACGAACTGGGTCTGGTGGATGGCTCGTTGCTGCGCGGCGCCGAATCCGGTCGTGCGCCACGTCGTACTCGCGTACTGATCCTGGGCGTCAACGGTTTCATCGGTAACCACCTGTCCGAGCGCCTGCTGCGTGACGACCGCTACGAAGTCTACGGTCTGGACATCGGCTCCGACGCCATCGAGCGTCTGCGCAGCCACCCGAACTTCCACTTCGTCGAAGGCGACATCAGCATTCACTCCGAGTGGATCGAGTACCACATCAAGAAGTGCGACGTGGTCCTGCCGCTGGTGGCCATCGCCACCCCGATCGAATACACCCGCAACCCACTGCGCGTATTCGAGTTGGACTTCGAAGAAAACCTCAAGCTGGTTCGCTACTGCGTCAAGTACAACAAGCGCGTGATCTTCCCGTCGACTTCGGAAGTCTATGGCATGTGCCAGGACAAGAACTTCGACGAAGACAGCTCGAACCTGATCGTCGGCCCGATCAACAAGCAGCGCTGGATCTACTCGGTCTCCAAGCAACTGCTGGACCGCGTGATCTGGGCTTACGGCGCCAAAGGCCTGAACTTCACCCTGTTCCGTCCGTTCAACTGGATGGGCCCGCGTCTGGACCGTCTGGATTCGGCGCGTATCGGCAGCTCCCGCGCCATCACCCAACTG
Source organism: Pseudomonas sp. 13B_3.2_Bac1 (assembly GCF_025466205.1). Lineage (NCBI taxonomy): Bacteria > Pseudomonadati > Pseudomonadota > Gammaproteobacteria > Pseudomonadales > Pseudomonadaceae > Pseudomonas > Pseudomonas sp. 13B_3.2_Bac1. The sequence goes on along the minus strand of NZ_JANLOG010000007.1, from coordinate 40,795 downwards.
ATTCTGAACCTGGTGGAAGGCACGCCGATCCGTCTGTTCGACGGTGGCGAGCAGAAGCGTTGCTTCACCGACATCGCTGACGGCGTCGAGGCGCTGGCGCGGATCATCGACAACGACAACGATGTCTGCAACGGCCAGATCATCAACATCGGCAACCCGGACAACGAAGCCAGCATCCGTCAGTTGGGCGAAGAGCTGCTGCGTCAGTTCGAAGCGCACCCGCTGCGTCACAACTTCCCTCCGTTCGCCGGTTTCCGCGACGTGGAAAGCAAGGCGTTCTACGGTGCCGGTTACCAGGACGTGGAACACCGCAAGCCAAGCATCGCCAACGCCAAGCGCCTGCTGAACTGGGAGCCGACCGTGGAAATGCGCGAAACCATCGGCAACACCCTGGACTTCTTCCTGCGTGAAGCCATGCTCGAAATCGCGGACAAGAAGTAATGCAGGCAGGTCTTCGTATCGATGTCGACACCTACCGTGGCACCCGTGAAGGTGTGCCGCGGCTGCTGGAGATGCTCGACGAGGCGCAGGTCAAGGCAACGTTTTTCTTCAGTGTCGGCCCAGACAACATGGGTCGACATCTGTGGCGCCTGATCCGCCCGCAGTTCCTCTGGAAAATGCTGCGCTCCAACGCTGCCGGCCTCTACGGCTGGGACATTTTGCTGGCCGGCACTGCCTGGCCCGGAAAACCGATTGGCCGTGATCTCGGGCACCTGATGCGTCAGGCCCGGGACGCCGGTCACGAAGTCGGCCTGCACGCCTGGGATCACCATGGCTGGCAGGCCAACGCCGGGCGTTGGAGCGATGCCCAACTGATCGAACAGATTCGTCAGGGCGTCGACACGTTGAGCGACATCCTCGGAGAAAAGATCCAGTGTTCGGCCGCCGCCGGTTGGCGTGCGGACGAGCGCGTGATCGAGGCCAAACAGGCCTTCGGCTTTCGCTACAACAGCGATTGCCGCGGGCAGAGCCTGTTCCGTCCGCTGCTGGCGGACGGCACGCCGGGGACTCCGCAGATTCCGGTGGACCTGCCGACCTTCGACGAAGTCGTCGGCCCGCACGTGGCGGCGAAGGACTTCAACGCCTTCATCCTCGACCGGTTCCAGGCGCAAGCACTCAACGTCTACACCATTCATGCCGAAGTAGAAGGGATTCTGATGGCTCAGGATTTTCGTCAATTGCTGGCCGATGCACGCCAGCGCAACATTGACTTCAAACCCTTGGGTGACTTGTTGCCCGAGTTTTTCAACACGTTGCCCGTGGGCCGCGTACAACGCGGTGCGCTCGAAGGCCGTGAAGGCTGGCTGGGAGTGCAAGGCGCATGACCAGACGCTGGGCACTGCCGCTGTTGATCGGCCTCTGTCTGCTGGCCTATCTGTTGCCGTTGCACACCCATGGCTTGTGGATCCCCGACGAAACCCGCTACGCACAGATCAGCCAGGACATGCTGCTCAGTGGCAACTGGGTATCGCCGCATTTCATGGGGCTGCGTTATTTCGAGAAACCGATTGCCGGCTACTGGATGATTGCCATCGGCCAGGAATTGTTCGGGCAGAACCTTTTCGGCGTGCGCTTCGCGTCGGCCCTCAGCACCGTTTTGAGTGTGCTGCTGGCCTACCTGGTCGCGCGCAGGCTATGGAACGATCCGCGCAAGAGCTTCGTCTGCGCCCTGCTCTACATGAGCTTCACGGTCGTCGCCGGCCAGGCCGGATACGCCAACCTTGATCCGCAATTCACCTTCTGGGTCAACCTGAGCCTGGTGGCGCTGTGGTTTGCGCTCGACGGCCGGAGCACCGGGCAACGTCTGGGCGCCTGGGCGGTGTTGGGGCTGGCCTGCGGCATGGGCTTCATGACCAAGGGCTTTCTCGCCTGGTTGTTGCCGGTATTGATCGCGTTGCCGTGGATGCTATGGCAGAAACGCTGGCGCGAGCTGCTGGTGTTCGGCCCGGTGGCGATTGCCATCGCGATCATCGTCAGCTTGCCGTGGGCACTGGCGGTGCACGCGCAGGAGCCGGATTACTGGCGGTTCTTCTTCTGGCACGAACACATTCGCCGCTTTGCCGGTGACGATGCGCAGCACGATGCACCGTGGTGGTTTTACCTGCCGCTGCTGGTGGCGTTCAGCTTGCCGTGGGTCGGTCTGTTGCCGACCGCGTTCAAGCAAGCCTGGCAAACCCGTGCCCAGCCGAAAATGGTCTTCCTGCTGCTGTGGCTGTGGCTGCCGCTGGGCTTTTTCAGCCTGAGCAACGGCAAGCTGCCGACCTACATCCTGCCGTGCCTGTTGCCATTGGCACTGGTGCTGGGCAATGCGCTGGCTGATCGCCTGCGTCTGGAACAAGGTCGGGCGCTGGGGATCAACGGTCTGCTGAACCTGCTGCTGGGTGTGGTCACGCTGATCGCACTGGTTTATCTGCAACTGAACAAACCGGTGTACGACCATGAACTGCACAGCATGGTGCTGGTGTTCATCGCCCTGATCGGCTGGATCATCGCCAACCTCGCGCAAGCGTTCCTGCCGCTGCAATGCTGGGCGGCGCCGGCGCTGGGCAGTCTGTTGCTGGCCGGGATCCTGCCGGCGGCGTTGCCCAAGTCGGTGGTGGCCAACAAGACCCCGGATCAGTTCGTCCGTCATCACGTCACTGAACTGTCCGGCGCTACGCATCTGCTGAGCAACGATCTGGGCGCGGCGGCGGCACTGGCCTGGCGCATGAAACAACCGGAGGTCGCGCTGTACAACACGGTCGGCGAACTCAAGTACGGTCTTTCCTACCCGGAAGGCGCCGAGCGCCGACTCACCAAGGACAACGTTCAACAATGGGTACGCGAAGCGCGCCGCAGCGGATCGGTCGGTGTGTTGATGCGCGTCAAGGGCCAGGACGAGCTCGAAGAGCTGGACCTGTTGCCCAAGGACGGTACCCGTTACGAATCGGGCAATCTGGTGATCATGGTGCTGCCCAAGGATCCGTCATGAGCTGGTTGCTGTTACTGACGGCGTGTCTGCTGACGTGCCTGGGGCAAGTCGCGCAGAAATTCGCCGTGGAGAGCTGGCGCGGCGTTGATTCGTCCTGGGCCGACAAACTGCGTTCGCCATGGTTGTGGCTGGCGCTGGTTTCTCTCGGCAGCGGGCTGCTGGTGTGGCTGCTGGTGTTGCAACGTCTTGAAGTGGGCATCGCTTACCCGATGCTCAGCCTCAACTTCGTGCTGATCACCCTGATTGCCCGCTTCGTCTTTCGCGAGCCCATCGACCGCCAGCATTGGCTGGGCGTGGCGCTGGTGATCGGCGGCGTGGTTTTGCTGGGGCAACAGTCATGAACAAGGCACGTGGTATCGGTTTCGCCCTCGCCAGCGTGGGGTTGGTCAGCAGTGCCCAACTGGGCATGCGCTGGAGCATGACGCGCCTGCCGCAACCGGAACAATGGCTGACGGCGCTGAGCGCCGGCAGTGTCGATCTGTCGGCACTGGCGGTGGTGCTGGTGGCAATTTTCGCCTACGCCCTGTCGATGCTCTGCTGGCTCGCGGCATTGCGCGATCTGCCGCTGGGCCGGGCTTATTCACTATTGAGCATCAGCTACGCGCTGGTGTACCTGCTGGCGGCCAGTCTGCCGCTGTTCAACGAATCGTTCAGTTTCACTAAATCGCTGGGCGTGGCACTGGTCATGCTCGGGGTCATCACTATTAACACTCGTCCGTCTCGTGCGCCCGAATTCAGGAGTGCTCCATGAAAATCACAGTATTTGGTAGCGGTTATGTTGGCCTGGTGCAGGCCGCCGTGTTGGCCGAAGTCGGTCACGACGTCGTGTGCATGGACATCGATCAGAAGAAAGTCGAACTGCTGCGCCAGGGTCACGTCAGTATCTTTGAACCGGGCCTGTCGAGCCTGGTACGCGAAGGTCTGGACTCCAGCCGTCTGCATTTCACGTCCGATGAAAAACTCGCCGTACAACACGGTCGCGTCGCGTTCATCGCCGTGGGCACACCGTCCAGTGAAGACGGTTCGGCCGATCTGAAATACGTGCTGTCGGTGGGTGACGCCGTGGCGCGCCATCGTGAGCAGCCGCTGATCCTGGTGGAGAAATCCACCGTACCGGTCGGCACCGGCGACACCCTGCGCACGCATATTCAGGCGGCGCTGGACAAGGCCGGTCGTGAGCTGCAGTTCGATATCGTGTCCAACCCGGAATTCCTCAAGGAAGGTTCGGCGGTGTCCGACTGTCGTCGTCCGGACCGCATCGTCATCGGTTGCGAAGGTGACGAAGTGCGCGACGTGATGCGCGACCTGTACTCGCCGTTCAACCGCAACCACGACCGCATCATGTTCATGGACCTGCGCAGCGCCGAGCTGACCAAATACGCCGCCAACTGCATGCTGGCGACCAAGATCAGCTTCATCAACCAGATCGCCGAACTGGCCGAACACCTGGGCGCCGACATCGAGTCGGTCCGTCAGGGCATCGGTGCCGACACGCGCATCGGTTACCACTTCATCTACCCGGGCTGCGGTTACGGCGGTTCGTGCTTCCCGAAAGACATGCGCGCGTTGATCCACAGTGCTGAACAGGCACATTGCTCCAGCGACCTGCTGCAAGCGGTCGAAGCGATCAACGAGCGGCAGAAGCACAAGCTGTTCGAACGCATCAACGCGTTCTACAAGGGTGACCTGCGCGGCAAGACCTTCGCCCTGTGGGGCCTGGCGTTCAAGCCGAACACCGACGACATGCGCGATGCGCCGAGTCGCGTGCTGCTCGACTCGCTGTTCGCCGCTGGCGCCAGCGTTCGCGCGTTCGACCCGGAAGCGATGCAGGAAACCCAGCATCTGTATCCGAACGAAGAAAAACTGATGCTGATGGGCACCCCGGAATCGGTGCTGTCGGGTTCCGATGCGCTGATCATCTGCACCGAGTGGCAGCAGTTCAAGGCGCCGGATTTCGACCTGATCGAGCAACGCCTGAAAGCCCCGGTGATCTTCGACGGCCGCAACCTGTACGACGCCGAGCGTCTGGCACGCAACGGCTTCAAGTACTTCCCGATCGGCCGTGGTGATTCGCGCAAACTGCCGATCCCGCTGCAACAGTGGCCTAACAAAGCGGACGTCGCTTGATCACGTTGTCGCCTGTCATCCGCCGGCAGTCCCTGATCGCAGGGCTGCTGGCGCTGTTGCTGTTCATAGCCGGGGTTTACGGACAGGCTCCCATTGGCTTCGATTCACGGTTCGTACTGTTTGCCCAGGAAATGCTGAGACACGGGCCGACCGTATTCCCGACCACTTACGGTCAACCTTACGCCGACTATTCAGCGCTCTCGACGCTGTTCATCTGGCTGTTGTCGTTGCCCTTCGGCGCGATCAATACCCTGACGGCATGGCTGCCAAGCGCCATTGCCGGCGGCGTGATCGTGACGTTGATGTATCGCTTGCTGGCGGTGCATTCGCAGCGTTGGGCCTTGATCAGCATTGCGCTGTTGATGCTCACCAGCACCTTCGTCACCGAAGTGCGCGCCGTGTCGCAAGACCTGATGCTCGCCGCCGTGGCGCTGTCGGTGTTTTACCTGGGCTACGCGCACGACCATTTCGGCTCGCGCCGTCGCTGGCCGCTGATCTTTATCCTGTTGTTGCTGGGCTTCGGCATTCGCGGGCCCATCGGCCTGGTGGTGCCGACCGGCATGCTCTGCAGTTACTACTTGCTCAACCGCGAGTGGAAACGGCTGTTGGTGTTCGGTGTGCTGGCGTCGATCCTGCTCGCTGCATGCGTCGGCCTGCTGTTGTGGCTGGCTAAACTCAGCGGTGGCGAGGCGTTCCTGCAAGACGTGATTCGTATGCAGTTCATGGGGCGCCTGGACGGCAGCGAAGGCGTCAGCGGTTCGCTGTATTACTTCACCAGCTCGATAGGCAATTACGCACTGGCGTATCCGCTGGCGATACTGGCGTTGGCCGCGACCTGGCTGAGCAAGCCGCATCAGCGCGGGCCGGCCTTGCGTCTGGTGCAATACTGCGCGGCCGCCGGGCTGATCGTCATGGTCGGTCTGTCGATTCCACAGGCGAAGAAGGCGCGTTACCTGCTGCCGATGTTGCCGATGGCGGCGATCATCGCGGCGTACCCGTTCCAGGTGCTGCACGGTCGGGTGTTCCGCGTATTGCGTGGGGTAATTCAAGGCATCTGGCTGGCGACGCCAGGGCTGTTGATGGTGGCCCTGCTGGTTGCCAAACGCCGCTTTCCCGAGCAGCTCGACGGCATCACCCTGGTGCTGATCGTGCTCGGCGTTCTGCAATTGCTCGCGTTGTCGCGTCTGATGATCCCGCGCTGGCGTGCCGAAGTGCTGGCGCTGTGTTCGGTATTGGCGTTGTGGACGGTGTATGCCGCGGTGTTCGAACCGGTAGAGCGACGTCTGTACGACACGCAGGCGTTCAGTCGCGCCGCGTTCGCGCAGGTGCAGCAGAACCCGGCACCGCTGGTGCTGCACGGCATGGGCAAAGACGCCAAGGCGATCAAGTTCATGGTCAACGTCGAGCAGGATCTGCAACCGCAATTCACCGAAACAGTCCAGCAACTCGAAGCCCTCAAGGGCCCGGCCTGGCTGATGATGGACAGCAAGGACCTGCAATCGCTACAGGGCACCCCGCTGGCCGGCTTGCAACCGGTGGTCACGGGCAGTTTCGACAAGAACGATTACGTGCTGCTGTACCTGAAGCCCTTGTAGACCTTGTCGAAGGCTGCGATCTTCTGATTTTGGATCGCAGCCAGCGACAGCGCCTACAGGGATTTCTTGACCATGAGTTTTGTTGTACGCCGGGCGCGGCAGAATGATGCCGCCGCCCTCCCCGCCATCGAACGCTCGGCCGCCGAGCTGTTTCGCACCGATCCAACCCTCGCCTGGCTTGCCGATACCGACGTGGCAAGCGCCGCGCAACACCGCCAAGCCATCGACAATGCCCACGTCTGGGTCGCCGAAACCACCTCGGCGCAACTCGCAGGTTTTATCCGCGCGCTGGATTTCGACAACTTGCTGCACATTGAAGAACTGTCGGTCAGCCTCGCGTTTCAGGGACAAGGCGTGGGTCGTCAACTGCTGCTGGCCGCGATTGAACATGCCCGCTGCGAGCAAATGCGCGCGGTGACCCTGACCACGTTTCGCGACGTGCCGTGGAATGCGCCGTTTTATCAGCGGATGGGGTTTGTGGAAGTCGCACCCGGTGAGCACGAAGCGCATTTGCTCGATGCTCTGCAGAAAGAAATCGAGCATGGCTTTGCCGCCGAGCGACGCTGCGCCATGCACCTGCCCCTCTATTGATAACACCGCCGCTCCCACAAGGGGATTTACGCTGTGTCAGGTTGACCGCTGAGCGGGACCCGGTGAGGATGGCAAGGCTCACCCGCGCATTCTGAAATAAGGACATTGATCTCTTCGTGGCCACCTACTCCCGCCTGATCCGCCGACTGATGATCACCTCGCTGAGTATCGTCATCAGCCGTGCCCTGATCAGTCCGCTGCTGACCTTGTTTCTCAGCAACAAACTGGGCCTTAACCCGCAGGACGTCGGTCTGCTGTTGGGCATCGCCGTGTTCAGTGCCACGCTGTTGTCGCTGTACGGCGGCTACATCATCGATCGCCTCGACAAGCGTCAGCTGTTGATCCTGACCATGCTTTCCAGCGGTGTCGGCCTGATGCTACTGACCTTCGCGCAGAATCTGTACCTGGTCACGCTGGTGCTGATCATCAGTGAAACGGCGTCGGCGTTGTTCCTGATCTGCTCCAAAGCGATGCTCAGTGAAAACTTGCCGGTCGGCCAGCGGGTCAAGGCGTTTTCGTTGAACTACACGCTGACCAACATCGGCTACGCCGTCGGCCCGATGATCGGCGTGGTGATTGCCGGCGTTCAGCCTTCAGCGCCGTTTATTGTCGCGGGGCTGATTGCTGCCGGCAGCGTTTTCCTGCTTATGGGTGTGTCTCGCGAGGCCAGTCCGCTGTCGCAGGTCAGCCAACCGCAGAGTTTCCTGAACACCCTGATCATCCTGAAAAACGACCGCACGATGATCCTGTTCACCTTTGGTTGCCTGCTCAGCACCCTGGTTCACGGGCGCTTCACCCTGTACCTGTCGCAGTACCTGCTGGTGACCCACACGCAGGAACAGACACTCGACACCATGGCCGCCCTGCTCGCCTGCAACGCGATCACGGTGATCCTGCTGCAGTACCAGATCGGGCGATTCCTCAAACGTGAGCATCTGCGCTACTGGATTGCCGGCGGCACCGCGTTGTTCATCGTCGGTCTGATCGGCTTCAGCCTGGCCGACAGTCTGGTCGGCTGGTGCGTGGCGATGTTTATCTTCACCCTCGGCGAGATGATCATTTACCCGGCGGATTTCCTCTTCGTCGACACCCTGGCCCCGGAAGAATTGCGCGGCAGTTATTACGGCGCACAGAACCTCGCGGCGTTAGGCGGCGCGGTGAGTCCGGTGATGTGCGGGTTCCTGTTGATGCACACGCCGGCACCGAGCATGTTCTACGCCTTGAGCGCCCTGGCTGCGCTGGGCGGGTATCTGTGTTTTGTCAGTGGACGCCGTGTGGCGACAATTCAAAAATAATGCACTGAAGCATCATTTATATGAATTTGTCAGTATCGACTTTGCACGGCACACTGTGCGCGTTCCTCCCCCAATAGTTGGAACTATTCGAGGACTTTCCGAAACGGACAAGTCCTTTTTTTTGCCCCGAATTTACCGCAAGGACCCGATGTACATGCTCGCTCGCTGGTTGCCCGCCGCCATCAATACTCGCCCCACCGAATGGAGCCGCGCCGCGATCGGCATGGCGCTGGGCACCTTGTTCAGCGTCTGGGCATGCAGTCAGGTATTCGGCATTGAGGTGGCGTATCACCTGATCGGGCCGTTGGGCGCCTCAGCGGTGTTGCTGTTTGCCGTCTCTTCGGGCGCCCTCGCTCAACCGTGGTCGATCATCGGCGGCTACCTGTGCGCCAGCGTTGTCGCGTTGCTGGTCGCCCACGTCCTCGGTCGCACCTTGGGCAGCGCCTGTCTGGCGGCGGGCATCGCGTTGATTCTGATGTGCTGGCTGCGTTGCCTGCACCCACCCGCCGGTGCGCTCGCGCTGACGCTGGTGCTGGCCGATCCCGCCACCATCGCCATGGACTGGAAAGCCATGGAACCGGTGATGCTCGCCGCTGCGTGCATGCTGCTCAGCGCGCTGGCCTACAACAACCTGACGCGCATCCGTTACCCGAAACGCCCGGCCGAGCCTGCGCCGCTGCTGGCTCCCGTCGACAGCCAGTCAATTACCGCCGAAGATTTGAAACGGGCACTGGCCGACATGGAAGCCTTTATCGACGTCACCCCCGAAGACCTCGAACAACTGATCCACGCCAGTGAAATGCACGCCAAACGCCGCAGCATCGGCGAAGTCTTCTCCTGATACCCCACACTCCCTGTAGGAGCTGTCGAGTGCAACGAGGCTGCGATCTTTCAAGATCAAAAGATCGCAGCCTTCGGCAGCTCCTACACCAGCAGATGTCGATTCTCCCCTAAGGCAAAAACGCAAACTCCCCCTGCACATATCCCCGTTGTACACGGCAAATTTGCACTGTTACGATCCGTCAACGCTCGCGCGCGAGCTTCTCGAATAAAGACAATAAAAGCAGGGAGTTAGTGATGACTGCTCAGGCTTCATCCCCGCGGACGCCGTCCATGGATGCCACACAAAACGAAGTGCTGGCCGAGGTTCGCAATCACATCGGTCACCTGACCCTCAACCGCCCCGCCGGTCTCAACGCCATCACCCTCGACATGGTCCGTCAGTTGCAGCAGCAACTCGATGCCTGGGCCACTGACCCCAGCGTGCGCGCGGTTGTGCTGCGCGGTGCCGGTGACAAGGCTTTCTGTGCCGGTGGCGATATCCGTTCGCTGTACGACAGCTTCAAAAGCGGCGACACGCTGCACGAAGATTTCTTCGTCGAGGAATACGCCCTCGACCTGACCATTCATCATTACCGCAAACCGGTGCTGGCCTTGATGGACGGTTTCGTCCTGGGCGGCGGCATGGGCCTGGTGCAAGGTGCGGATCTGCGGGTGGTCACCGAAAAGAGTCGTCTGGCGATGCCGGAAGTGGCGATCGGTTATTTCCCCGATGTCGGCGGCAGTTATTTCCTCTCGCGGATTCCCGGTGAACTGGGGATCTATCTGGGCGTCAGCGGTGTGCAGATTCGTGCGGCCGATGCGTTGTACTGCGGGCTGGCCGACTGGTTTGTCGACAGCAGCAAACTGGCGAGCCTCGACGAACAACTCGATCATCTGGAATGGCGCGATACGCCGCTCAAGGATCTGCAGAGCCTGCTCGCGAAAAATGGCGTGCAAACCCTGGCCGATGCACCGCTGGAGAAACTGCGCCCGGCCATCGACCATTTCTTCGCCCTGCCGGACGTGCCGAGCATTGTCGAGCAACTGCGCGCAGTCACCGTCGCCGACAGCCATGAGTGGGCGACCACCACCGCTGACCTGCTGGACAGCCGCTCGCCACTGGCGATGGCCGTGACCCTAGAGATGCTCCGTCGCGGCCGGCACCTGAGCCTGGAACACTGTTTTGCCCTCGAACTGCATCTGGATCGCCAGTGGTTCGAACGCGGCGACCTGATCGAGGGCGTGCGCGCCCTGCTGATCGACAAAGACAAGACACCACGCTGGAACCCGCCGACCCTCGCTGCGCTGGACGCCGGGCATGTCGCGAGTTTCTTCCACGGTTTTACTGAGAGCGGGAGCTGAGCCATGCACGATCTCGAACTGACTGAAGAGCAAGTGATGATCCGCGACATGGCCCGGGACTTCGCCCGCGGCGAAATCGCGCCCCATGCGCAAGCCTGGGAAAAGGCCGGCTGGATCGACGACGCGCTGGTGGCGAAAATGGGCGAACTCGGTTTGCTCGGCATGGTGGTGCCCGAGGAATGGGGCGGCACCTACGTCGATTACGTGGCCTATGCGCTGGCGGTGGAAGAGATTTCTGCCGGCGACGGAGCCACCGGTGCCTTCATGAGCATTCACAACTCAGTGGGCTGCGGCCCGGTGCTCAACTACGGCAGCGAAGCGCAGAAACAGACCTGGCTGGCGGATCTCGCCAGTGGCCAGACGATTGGCTGCTTCTGCCTCACCGAACCGCAGGCCGGTTCCGAGGCGCACAACCTGCGCACCCGTGCCGAACTGCGTGACGGCCAGTGGGTGATCAACGGCGCCAAGCAATTCGTCAGCAATGGCAAACGGGCGAAACTGGCGATCGTGTTTGCGGTGACCGACCCGGATCTGGGCAAGAAAGGCATTTCCGCATTCCTGGTGCCCACCGATACTGCGGGCTTCATCGTCGATCGCACCGAACACAAGATGGGCATCCGCGCTTCCGACACCTGCGCGGTGACCCTGAACAACTGCAGCATTCCCGAGGCCAATCTGCTCGGCGAACGCGGCAAGGGGCTGGCGATTGCCTTGTCCAACCTTGAAGGCGGCCGCATCGGCATCGCTGCGCAAGCCCTGGGCATCGCCCGGGCGGCGTTTGAAGCGGCGCTGGTTTACTCCCGCGACCGAATCCAGTTCGGCAAGCCGATCAATGAGCACCAGAGCATCGCCAACCTGCTGGCCGACATGCACATGCAAATCAACGCGGCGCGACTGATGATCCTGCACGCGGCGCGTCTGCGCACAGCGGGCAAGCCGTGCCTGTCGGAGGCGTCACAGGCCAAACTGTTCGCGTCGGAGATGGCCGAGAAGGTCTGCTCCTCGGCGATTCAGATTCATGGCGGGTATGGGTATCTGGAGGACTATCCGGTCGAGAAGTACTACCGCGATGCGCGGATTACCCAGATCTATGAAGGCTCGAGCGAGATTCAGCGGATGGTGATTGCTCGGGAACTGAAGAACTATCAGTTGTAACGCCAAAAGCTTCGCGAGCAAGCCCGCTCCCACATTGGATCTGCGTCGTACACAAATCCCATGTGGGAGCGAGCTTGCTCGCGAAGACGTCAGCCAAGACGATGCATTACTTACCTGTAAACTCCGGCGCACGTTTCGCGACAAACGCCGCCATCCCTTCCTTCTGATCCTGGGTGGCAAACGCCGCATGGAACACCCGACGCTCGAAGCGTACGCCTTCAGTCAGGTTGACCTCAAAGGCGCGGTTGACGCTTTCCTTGACCATCATCGCAATCGGCAGCGATTTGCTGGCGATCACCGCGGCGACTTTCAGCGCCTCGTCGAGCAACTCATCGCTCGGCACGATCCGCGCGACGATGCCGCAGCGCTCGGCTTCCACCGCATCGATCATCCGCCCGCTGAGGCACATTTCCATAGCCTTGGCCTTGCCCACGGCGCGGGTCAGGCGCTGGGTGCCGCCCATGCCCGGGAGCACGCCTAGGTTGATTTCCGGTTGGCCGAATTTGGCGTTGTCGCCGGCGAGGATGAAGTCGCACATCAGCGCCAGTTCGCAGCCGCCACCGAGGGCGAAGCCGTTGACCGCAGCGATGATCGGCTTGCGTCGATTGGCCACGCGGTCGCTATCGCTGAACAGGTCGTCCATGTAGATCTGCGGATAGGTCAGTTCGGCCATTTCCTTGATGTCGGCGCCGGCGGCGAAAGCTTTCTTCGAACCGGTGATGACGATGCATCCGATGTTCGCATCCGCTTCCAGGCCGTCGAGGGCGTGGTTCACTTCGCTGACCAGCTGCGCGTTCAGGGCGTTCAGCGCCTGTGGTCGGTTCAGCGTGATCAGGCCGACGCGGCCGTGGTTTTCCAGCAGAATCGTTTCGTAAGTCATGGGCAAGATTCCTTGTCAGAGATTGCGCGAAATAACCATGCGCTGAATGTCGCTGGTGCCTTCGTAAATCTGGCAGACGCGCACGTCGCGGTAGATGCGTTCCAGCGGGAAGTCGTTGAGGTAACCGTAACCGCCCAGCGTCTGCAACGCCATCGAGCAGACCTTCTCGGCCATTTCCGAGGCGAACAGTTTGGCCATTGAAGCCTCGACCAGCGCCGGCTGACCGCTGTCACGCAGGGCGGCGGCGTAATGCACCATTTGCCGGGCAACGGCGATCTGCGTGGCCATGTCGGCGAGACGGAAGGCCACGGCCTGGTGCTCGATGATCGGTTTGCCGAAAGTGTCGCGCTCACGGGCGTAATCGCGGGCCGCTTCGAACGCGGCACGGGCCATGCCCACCGCTTGCGAAGCGATGCCGACGCGTCCGCCTTCGAGGTTGGCCAAGGCAATCTTGTAGCCTTCACCCTCCTCACCCAAGCGGTTGGCGACCGGCACTTTCACGTCTTCAAACAGAATCTGGCAGGTGTCCGAAGCATGCTGGCCGAGCTTGTCTTCGACCCGGGCGACTTTGTAGCCCGCAGAATCGGTCGGCACGATGAACGCCGTGATGCCGCGTTTGCCGGCACTCGGGTCAGTCACCGCAAACACGATCACGATCCCCGCATTCTGCCCAGAAGTGATGAACTGTTTGCAGCCGTTGAGCACGTAGTGATCGCCTTCGAGGCGCGCGCGGGTTTTCAGGCTGCTGGCGTCGGAGCCGGCCTGCGGCTCGGTCAATGCGAACGCACCGAGCATCGCGCCGCTGGCCAGCGGTTTGAGGAAGCGTTCGCGCTGGTCGTCGTTGCCGAACTTGAGGATCGGCACGCAGCCGACCGAGTTGTGCACGCTCATGATGGTCGAGCAGGCGCCGTCGCCGGCGGCGATTTCTTCCAGGGCCATGGCGTAGGCCAGGTAGCCGGTATCACAACCGCCCCACTGCTCCGACACCAGCATGCCGAAGAAGCCCAGCTCGGCCATCTCGCCAATGGCTGCCTTGGGGAAACGATGCTCGCGATCCCACTCGGCGGCGAACGGTTTCAGTCGTTCCTCGGCGAACTGCCGAGCCATGTCGCGGATCTGGGATTGGTCTTCGTTGGGAATCATGGTGAATCCTTAATTCTGGTAACACCACCCGTTCATTGTGGGAGGGGGCTTGCTCCCGAAGAGGCCGGGTCAGTCAAATAACTTCTGAATGACACACCGCTTTCGGGAGCAAGCCCCCTCCCACAAGGACAGTCAGATGTTGGCTTCAGTAGACGCATTCCACGGCCATCGCCGTGGCTTCACCGCCGCCGATGCAAATCGCTGCGATCCCGCGTTTCAGGCCCTTCTGGCGCAGGGCCGAGAGCAAGGTCACCAGAATCCGCGCGCCCGAGGCACCGATCGGATGGCCCAGTGCGCAGGCGCCGCCATGCACGTTGAGCTTGTCGTGGGGGATTTCCAGATGGGTCATCGCCGCCATCGCCACCACGGCGAACGCTTCGTTGATCTCGAACAGATCGACCTCGTTCAACGCCCAACCGGTCTTCTTCACCAGCTTCTTGATCGCGCCAATCGGTGCCACCGGGAACAGGCCCGGCGTGTCGGCAAACGCCGCGTGGCCGTGGATCACCGCCAGTGGTTTCAGACCGAGTTTCTGTGCCTGCGACTGGCGCATCAGCACCAGCGCCGCCGCACCGTCGGAGATCGAACTGGAGTTCGCCGCCGTCACCGTGCCGCCTTCGCGGAACGCCGGTTTCAGTGAGGCGACCTTGTCCAGTTTGGCTTTCGGCGGCTGCTCGTCGTTGCTGATCAACAGCTGTTCCTTGCCGACGGTCACGGTCAGCGGGACGATCTCGGCCTTGAAGCTGCCGTCCTTGATCGCCTGCTGGGCGCGGGTGGTCGAAGCGATGGCAAAGGCATCCTGTGCTTCGCGGCTGAAGTCGTTGGTTTCGGCGCAGTCTTCGGCGAAGGTGCCCATCAGACGGCCCTTGTCGTAGGCGTCTTCGAGGCCGTCGAGGAACATCGAGTCGAGCACCCGGCCATGGCCCATGCGGTAACCGGCGCGGGCACGATCCAGCAGATATGGCGAGTTGGACATGCTTTCCATGCCGCCGGCGATCACCACGTCGGCACTGCCGGCCAGCAGCATGTCGTGGGCGAGAATGGTGGTTTCCATGCCCGAGCCGCACATCTTGTTGACCGTGGTGCAACGGGTGGATTTATCCAGCCCGGCACCCAGAGCCGCCTGCCGCGCCGGCGCCTGACCGAGGCCGGCGGGCAATACGCAACCGAACAGCACTTCGTCGACCGCATCGCTGGCAACGCCTGCGCGTTCAACCGCAGCCTTGATCGCGGCGGCGCCCAGTTGCGGCGCGGTGAGGCTTTTCAGTTCGCCCTGAAAACCGCCCATCGGGGTGCGGACGGCGCTGACGATGACAATTGGATCGTTGGAAAGGCTCATGACAAATCCTCCTTACTTGGCGGCCATGCGCAAGGCGCCGTCGAGACGGATCACCTCACCGTTGAGCATGCTGTTTTCGATGATATGCCGAACCAGCGCGGCATACTCGGCAGGTTTCCCAAGACGCGGCGGGAACGGTACGCCGGCGGCCAGCGACTCGCGCACTTCCGGGGTCATGCCGGCCATCATCGGGGTTTCGAAAATGCCTGGAGCGATGGTCATCACGCGGATGCCGAAGCGCGCCAGTTCGCGGGCGGCCGGCAGGGTCAGGCTGGCGATCGCGCCTTTGGAGGCGGAGTACGCGGCCTGGCCGATCTGGCCGTCGAACGCTGCGACCGAGGCGGTGTTGATGATCACCCCGCGCTCGCCGTCGGCATTCGCCTCGCTCTCGGCGATCGCCGCTGCGGCCAGACGCAGCATGTTGAAGCTGCCGATCAGGTTGACGTTGATCACTTGGGCAAAACTGGCCAGAGCATGCGGGCCGTTCTTGCCGAGAATCTTCTCGCCCCGCACGATGCCGGCGCAGTTGACCAGACCGTTAAGGCTGCCAAAGGCTTTGAGCGTGACCTGTACGGCGGCTTCGGCGGCGGCTTCATTGCTGATGTCGGCGACGACGCTTTGCGCGCCGAGGCGCTGGGCCTGCGCGGCAACGGCTTCGGCGTTCATGTCCACCAGCATCACTTTGGCGCCGGCGTTGACCAGCAACTCAGCGGTGGCTGCACCGAGGCCGGAGGCGCCGCCGGTGACGATAAAAACCTTGTTCTCGATCTGCATGACTGACTTCCTGATTCAAGCTGAAACGTTGTGCGCCGCGGCCTCTTGAGCCTTGGCGATTTCCTGGTTGCGCAAGATGAAGCGCTGCAATTTGCCGCTTGGGGTTTTCGGCAATTCGCTGACAAATTCGATTTCACGCGGGTACGAATGCGCGGCCAGCCGTTTGCGCACATGTTGCCGCAACTCCTCGGCCAGCGCCGGTTCGGCGCGGTATTGCGGGTTGAGCACGACGAAGGCTTTGACCAGTTCGGTGCGCTCCGGGTCAGGCTTGCCGACCACGGCGGCTTCGACCACCGCCGGGTGCTCGATCAGCGCGCTTTCGACGTCGAACGGGCCGACGCGGTAGCCCGAGGTGGTGATCACGTCATCACTGCGCCCGACGAAGCTGATGCTGCCGTCCGGGTTCCACTCCACGGTGTCGCCGCTGAGGTAGTAATCGCCGACGAAGGCTTTGGTGGTCACACCTTGGTAACCGCCGAACCAACACATCGGCGACTGGGTGCGGTCGATGGCGAGGATGCCCGGCTGGCCGACGCCGAGTTCGTTGTAATTTTCGTCGAGCACCACGATGCGATGGCCCGGCGAGGCGAAACCGGCGGCGCCAAGGTGGATCGGGTGCTCCAGACCGTGGTGGTTGCACAGGACCATGCCCAGTTCGGTCTGGCCGTAATGGTCGTGAATCACCACACCGAGGTTGTCGGCGAACCAGCGAATCACTTCCGGGTTGAGCGGCTCGCCAGCGCTGCTGACGATGCGCAGCTTGCCCTTGATCGACTTGGCGAACTCGTTGCCACCGGCAATCAGCAAGCGGTACGCGGTCGGCGAGCCGGTGAGATTGGTGATGCCGTATTTGTTGATCACCCGGCAGGTGCTTTCGAGGGTGAACGGGCCATCGTAAAAGGTGATCGGGTGCCCCATCGACATAGGGCCGGTGACGCCGAAATAGATGCCGTAGGCCCAGCCCGGATCGGCGACGTTCCAGAACGAATCTTCCGGACGCAGATCCACCGCGTCGCGGGTGTAGCTCTGGAACGCGACGATGGCCTTGAGCGGCACCGACAGTGCTTTCGACGGGCCGGTGGTGCCCGAGGTGAACATCAGCAGAAACGGGTCTTCGCCGCTCAGCAGCACTGGCTCGCAAACATTGGAATAGTTGGCCAGCTCGGCCCAGAAACTGAAATCGCCACGGATGATGCCCTGACCTTTGGTGCCGCCGACGGTGACGATGGTCGGGCAATCGTTGACCTCAGCGAGTTTCGGCCGGTTGACCGCATCGGTGACCACCACTTTGGCGCCGGAACTGTTCAGGCGATGCTCGATGGCCTTGGGGCCGAACGCGGTGAACAGTGGCTGATACACCGCGCCGATGCGCCAGGTGGCGAACACGGTGATGAGCAATTCGATGTTGCGTGGCAGCAGGCCGGCGACCTTGTCGCTCTTCTGCACGCCTTGGGCGAGAAGGAAATTGGCGAAACGTGCGGCTTTGTCTTGCAGCTCGCTGAAGGTGTACGTGGCACTCGCGCCGTCGCGGCCCTCCCAGAACAACGCAATGCGCCCCGGCAAGGCGTGGCGGTCGCAACATTCGACGCAGGCGTTGAGCGCCCCCAGCGTGCCGCTGAGCGCAGCGTCCACGGTGTGCTGATAGTTGAACTGTTCGGTGGCAGACAAGTAATCGCGCATTGCCAGAATCCCTCTGTGTTTTTATTAGGCTGGGAACCGTAAACAACACAGGGATAGTCGCGCTGCGGCGCGGAGGCGGCAATGGTCAAAGCTGTCAATCTGGCTGATTGGTTTGGCCAAGATTCCAGAGATGTGCCGCCTGGACTGGCGCCTTCGGGAGCAAGCCCCCTCCCACAAGGGAATTGCATTGCAAAGGGGGATCACTGTGAAAGCTGCAATCACAGAAGATTGCATTTCAAAGAATGCTCCACCTGCGAAAACCAGGAAGGCTGCAATCACAGGAAGAATGCATTTCGAATGTGGGAGGGGGCTTGCTCCCGAAGAGGCCCGATCAGGCGACTGACAATCCGGATCAGACGGCTTCGTTGAGGATCAGAGTGCGGTAATGCCCCGGGTTCGACCCGGACCACTTGCGAAACGCCTTGTAGAACGAACTCGCATCGGCAAACCCCAGCCGCGTCGCGATTTCGACGAAGCTGATCGACGGCTCGGCCAGCCAGGTGATTGCCAGTTCCTTGCGCACGCTGTCCTTGAGCCCCTGATAGGTCTGCCCCTCCTCGGACAATCGCCGGCGCAGGGTCGAGGCGGACATGCACAGTTGTTGCGCCAGCGCCTCGGTCTCCGGCCACTGTTCGGCGGGCAATTGCCGCAGATCCTGCTTGATCCGGCTGGCAAGACTCTCAGGATCGCGGTACTTCACCAGAATGTTTGCCGGCGCATGGGCCAGAAAGCGTTTCAGCTCTTCGGCCGTACGCTTGATCGGCAGATCGAGACAGTCAGCAGCAAAGATCATCCGCGTGCGCGGACGGTCGAAGCGCAGGTTTTCCGAGAACATCACCCGGTAGTCGTCGCAGAAGTCCGGCTCGGCGCAGCGCAACTCGATCGCCAGAATCGGAATCCGCCGCCCCGCCAGCCAGCACGCCACGCCGTGGACGATCATCCAGTAAGTGAAATAGGTGAAGGCCCGGCGGGGTTCGGGGTCGTCTTCGAGCAGGACGATTTCCGCCAGACTTTGCTGATGCAGCAGTTGCGCCGGGATTTTTTCCAGCATCAGCGAGAGGAAGTTCAGCCCGCTGTTGAGCCCGGCGGCCAGCGTCGGTTGCGCCATGGCGCTGCGGCAAAGGAACTCAAGACTGCCGGACTTGAGCTTGCGCGGATCCATGCCGAAGAACTCGTCATCACCGCGCCGGGCCAGCAAGCGCCAGAGTTTCGCATATTGCGAGGCCGGCACCCGGCCCTGTTCGCTGTGCAGCAGGGCCGGAGCAATCCCGACCTTGTTCAAGACTTCATCCGTGGCCACGCCCGGGGCACAACTTTGCAGCAGCGCTTCACGCACCAGTTGAACGGCGATGGTGTCTTTTTCCGACATGGAGCGAGGCAGACCTTGTTGTTTTCGAGTGAGGGGCATCTTAACGCAGTCATCCGATTCACCGAAAACCCTGTAGGAGCTGCCGAAGGCTGCGATCTTTTGATCTTGTTTTTTAAAGTCAAAATCCAAAGTCAAAAGATCGCAGCCTTCGGCAGCTCCTACAGAGGTTCTGTGCGGGGCGAAAAAACATGCCGTTCAGCGAATGTTCAGATAAATGTCAACCATCCCCATTTGGGAATGAGTGTCATTATGTTACAACTTAGCCACCTATCTAAAACTCGTGGTTGCCTGAATGCTCGTTCCCTTTCTGATCATGCTGCGCGAAGGCATCGAAGCCGCGCTGATCGTTGGCATCATCGCCAGCTACCTGCAACAAACCGGCCGTGGCCAGTGGATGCCTGCGGTGTGGATCGGCGTGTTTCTCGCTGCGGCCCTGGCGCTGCTGGTCGGCGGTGGCCTGGAACTGGTGAGCGCCGAATTCCCGCAGAAACAGCAGGAGTTGTTCGAAGGCATTGTCGGACTGGTCGCGGTGGGCATTCTCAGCTCGATGGTGTTCTGGATGCGCAAAGTCGCGCGTTCGATCAAGCATTCGCTGCAGGCCTCGCTCGATCACGCCCTGACCTCGTCAAAGCATCAAGTGATCGCGCTGATCGCCATGGTGTTCTTCGCCGTGGCTCGCGAAGGGCTGGAAACCGTGTTCTTCCTGCTCGCCGTATTTCAGCAGAGCGAAGGCCCGGGCGCGCCAATCGGTGCCCTGCTCGGCCTGGTGCTGGCGATCATTGTCGGCTTCCTGATCTACAGCGGCAGCATGCGCCTGAACCTGTCGGCGTTCTTCAAGTGGACCGGGTTGTTCATTCTGGTGGTCGCCGCCGGGATTCTTGCCAACTCGGTGCAGGCGCTGCATGAGGCCGGGGTGTGGAATCACCTGCAAACCGTGCTCTTCGACTTCAGCGCGACGCTACCGATGGATGGCCCGCTGGGTTCGGTGCTGGCCGGCATGTTCGGCTATCAGGATGCACCGACCGTCAGCACCCTCGGTGCCTATCTGATCTATCTGGTGGTGGCGCTGGTGATGTTCTTCTACCCCACCGCGCCGGTCAGCACTAAAGCTGCTGCCAAAACGACTTCCGCTTCCAGCCAATAAGGGCATCCATGTCAAAGCCTAATACTCCTCAGGCCTCCCCTCCCCGCGCCTTGCGCTGGGCGGTGGCCGGTTCGGTGGTCGTGATGATCGCCGCCGGTGGCTTGTTCTACTACGCCTCGAAAATGGCCGCGGCCAAGCGGCAGCACAACCATGATGAAGTGGTGGTGAACATCAACGCGCACAGCTGCGATCCGAACGAGCTGACGGTTCCCGCCGGTCGCGCCAGTTTCCGCATCGTCAACCGCTCCGACCGGGCGGTGGAATGGGAAATCCTCGACGGCGTGCTGGTAATCGAAGAGCGCGAGAACATCGCCCCCGGCCTGAGCCAGGTGATCAACGCCAATCTGCAACCTGGCGACTACGCGATTACCTGCGGTCTGCTGAGCAATCCGCGTGGCGTGCTGCACGTAACGCCGACTGCCGCCTCCGATGAGGCCGCCAAGGCCAAACCGTCGATGGTCGCGTTCGTCGGGCCGTTGTCGGAATTCCGCGTGTATCTGGCCACTCAGGGCAGCGCGCTGATCAAAGCCGTGACCGCACTGAATCAGGCGATTACCAGCGGCGACCTGGCCCAGGCACAGGCGCTGTACCTGCCGGCCCGTGCCGCTTACCAGCGTCTGGCACCGGCCGCGCAACGTCTGGCCGAACTGGACAACAGCATCAATGCCCGCGCTGATTACTTCGAAAAACGCGAACAGGATCCAGCGTTCGTTGGCTTCCACCGGATCGAATACGCGCTGTTTCAGCAACGCAGCCTCGACGGCTTGAATCCGGTCGCCGAGCGTCTGCTGGCCGACGTCACCACCCTCAAACAGCAACTGCTGGCCCAGTCGCTGCCGCCGGAGCAACTGGTGAGCATCGTGGTGCGCAACCTCAACACCCTGGCCGACGTGCGCGCCGCCAGCGGTGAAGAGGAACGCTACAGCCACGCCGACCTCAATGGCTTCGCCAGCAACCTGGAAACCGCGCACAAAGTCGTCGAGCTGCTGCGGCCGATGCTGACCAGGTCAGCGCCGGATCTGCTGCCGAAAATCGACGCGGCGCTGAGTGATTTCGACAGCGTACTGAATAGCTTCAAGGTCAAGGACGGTTACGCCACTTACGACACGGTCAGTGGCGAACAACGCAAACAGATCGCCGACAAGGCTCAGGCTCTGGCTGACGCTCTGGATGGCATCGATCCCGCCCTCGGCCTCTCCGGCCTGTAAGCAGAAGACGAATACCGATGAAAGATTTGCAAAACCTCGATCTGCAACGTCGCCGCCTCCTGATGGGCATGGGCGTCGCTGGCGTCGCCCTGGCCGGTTCGGCCCTGAGCTGTCCGGCGATGGCTGCGGCCCCGGCACAAGTGACCGAAGCGCCGAGCAGCGACAAGACCGAAGACCGCCACGATTTCCATGGTGTGCACCAGACCGGCATCGTCACCCCGCGGCCGGCGGCCGGCATGTTCGTTTCGTTCGACGTACTGGCCAGTGATCGCGAAGACCTGGAGCGGCTGTTCCGCACCCTCAACGAACGCATCGCGTTCCTGATGAAGGGCGGCCCGGTGGCGCAGATCGACCCGAAACTGCCGCCGCCGGATTCCGGCATTCTCGGGCCGGTGGTGACCCCGGACAACCTGACCATCACTGTCTCCGTAGGCGAATCGTTATTCGACGAGCGCTTCGGTCTGGCCGCAGCCAAACCCAAGCGCCTGCAACGCATGGTCGGTTTCCCCAACGATGCCCTAGAGGCCGATTGCTGCCACGGCGACTTGAGCCTGCAATTCTGCTCGAACACCGCCGACACCAACATTCACGCCCTGCGCGACATCGTCAAGAACCTGCCGGACCTGCTGCTGGTGCGCTGGAAACAGGAAGGCAGCGTGCCGCCGCAAGCCCCGGCCAAACCGGGTGTGCCAGCGCAATCGGCGCGTAACTTCCTCGGTTTCCGTGATGGCTCGGCCAACCCCGATTCCAACGACGCCAAAGCGATGGACAAGATTGTCTGGGTGCAACCGGGCAGCGATGAGCCGGCGTGGGCGGCCCACGGCAGCTATCAAGCGGTGCGGATCATCCGCAACTTCGTCGAGCGTTGGGACCGTACACCGCTGCAGGAACAGGAAAGCATCATCGGTCGGGTCAAGACCAGCGGCGCACCGATGGGCGCCAACCACGAGACCGAAGTCCCGGATTACAGCAAAGACCCGGAAGGCAAACTGACCAAGCTCGATGCGCACATTCGCCTGGCCAACCCGCGCACCGCTGCGAGCCAAGCCAACCTGATCCTGCGCCGGCCGTTCAACTACTCCAACGGCGTGAACAAGAACGGCCAGCTCGACATGGGCCTGCTGTTCATCTGCTACCAGGCCGATCTGGAAAAAGGCTTCATCACCGTGCAGACCCGCCTCAACGGCGAGCCGCTTGAGGAATACCTCAAACCGGTCGGCGGCGGTTACTTCTTCACCCTTCCGGGTGTCACCGGCGACAAGGATTTCATCGGTCGCTCGCTGCTCAACGCCACACAACCCAAAACAGCTGCATAACCATAAAAACCTTCGGAGCCGCTCCATGAAAAAGTCGCCACTCGCGTTACTGCTGACCCTCGGTTTGCTCAACACCCCGCTTTCGGCGTTCGCCGCGACGGCGCCACTGGATCTGGTCGGCCCGGTGTCGGACTACAAGATCTACGTCACCGAGCAATTGGATCAACTGGGCACTCACACCAAACAATTCACCGATGCGGTGAAGAAAGGTGATCTGGCCACCGCGCAGAAGCTTTACGCGCCGACCCGCGTCTACTACGAGTCGATCGAGCCGATCGCCGAGCTGTTCAGTGACCTCGATGCGTCCATCGACTCCCGTGTCGACGACCACGAAAAAGGCGTGAAGGCCGAAGACTTCACCGGTTTCCATCGCATCGAATATTCGCTGTTCTCGGAGAAGAGCACTCAGGGCCTGAACGACCTGGCAGACAAACTGGATAAAGACGTCCAGGACCTGCAAACCCGCGTCGCCGGCCTGACCTTCCCGCCTGAGAAAGTCGTCGGTGGTGCCGCCGCGCTGTTGGAAGAAGTCGCCGCGACCAAGATCTCCGGTGAAGAAGACCGCTACAGCCACACTGACCTGTATGACTTCCAGGGCAACATCGACGGCGCGAAGAAAATCGTCGACCTGTTCCGTCCGCAGATCGAAAAACAGGACAAGGCGTTCGTCGCCAAAGTCGACAAGAACTTCGCCACCGTGGACAAGATCCTCGCCAAGTACAAGACCAAGGACGGTGGTTTCGAGACTTACGACAAAGTGAAGGATGCAGACCGCAAGGCGCTGGTTGGCCCGGTCAATACTTTGGCTGAAGATCTGTCCACGTTGCGTGGCAAGTTGGGTCTGAACTGAGTTTTTGTAGCGCCTGATCCGGCCCCTTCGCGAGCAAGCCCGCTCCCACATTAGGCCTGTGTCGATCACCTTGTTTGTGGTCAACACAGCCCCCTGTGGGAGCGGGCTTGCTCGCGAAAGCGGTCGAAGCCGCACCGAATAATCTGAAAGTTTACAAAATCCGGTAGAGCAAGCGCTCGATCCGCACCCGACTCACCCGCTTGAGAAACTTCGCCACCCCCGCCGGGTACTCCGGCAGTGTCTCCAGGCTCTGGAAGCTGGCAATCCGCGTGGTATTGCGGAAAATCTCTTCCTGCTCCTTCGCCCGTGGCGCCAGCCACTCGCCTTGCGGATCATCGATCAGCAGCGCGTTTTCCAGGTCCAGGCGGAACGCCCGTGGATTGAGGTTGTTGCCGGTCAGCAACGTATAACGCTGGTCGACCCACATGCCCTTGAGGTGATAGCTGTTGTCGCCGTCACGCCACAGATGCAGGTTCAACTGGCCACTGTCGATATTGCGCTGATGCCGCTTGGCGAAACGGCGCAGGCTGATTTCGTACAGATACGGCAGCGCCGCAATCACCTTGAACGGCTCGCTCGGCGGAATGTAGAAATCATTGGCCGTCTTGTCGCCAACCACGATGTCGATCTTCACCCCGCGGGCCAGCGCGCGGTTGACCTCGCGGATGATCGGCAGCGGCAGATTGAAGTACGGGGTGCAAATGGTCAGTTGCTGTTGCGCGCTGGCGATCAGTTCGACAATCACCCGGTTCAACGGGTTGTTCTTGCCCACGCCCAGCAACGGACTCACCGACAGACCAGTGTGCGCCGTGCTGCCGGCACTGGTGTCGTACGCCGCATATTTGAGACGGCTGCGCAGATCGCCGATGTCGTTGCGCAGGCTGCGGGTGGTCGGCAGGTTCGGCAGATCGAGGCGATGCACGGCCTTGGATTCGATCAGACCGTGCTTGACCAGATGCTGCATCGAGTCGGCCAGTTCACGGTTTTCGATGACGTGATAGCGGTCGAACCGGTACTTGTCGAACTTGTGCAGATAGACATTGTTCAGGCTCGCACCGCTGTAAACCACGCAATCGTCGATCACGAAGCCTTTCAGATGCAGCACGCCAAACAACTCGCGGGTCTGCACCGGAACGCCGTAGACCGGCACTTCACTCTGGTGTGTGCGGGTCATTTCCTGGTACCACGCCGAGTTGCCCGGCTGTTTGCCGGCACCGATCAAGCCGCGCTGGGCGCGCAGCCAGTCGACGACCACGACGATTTCCAGCTCCGGACGCTTGAGCTTGGCGGCGTGCAAGGCATCGAGAATTTCCTGACCGGCCTCGTCGTGCTGCAGGTACAGCGCAACGATGTAGATGCGTTGGGTCGCCTCGGCGATTTTCTCCAGCAGGCAACGACGGAACTCGGCGGCGCCGGACAGAATGGTCACGGCCTCGGCAGTCAGCGGAAAGCTGCGCAGTTTGGGCAGCAAAGAGCGTTTGAAAAGCAACGGCATAGGGCTCGCAATGGGTCGAATCCGAAGAACCCGAGAGCTTACACCATCAACCGGTTCGGGTCTTGTTACTGTCTGTAATGACGCCTTCGCGAGCAGGCTCGCTCCCACAAAGGATCGCATTTCAAATGTGGGAGCGAGCCTGCTCGCGAAAGCAATCTGAAAATCACTGCTTGACCAAGGAGAACGATCGTTCTACTGTTCACCACGTGAACGAAATCACTGACACCTCGACCCGCGACATCATTCTGGATGTCACCGAAAAGTTGATCTACAAAAGTGGCATCGCCGCCACCGGCATGGATCTTCTGGTGAAAACCGCCGGCGTCTCCAGAAAAAGCATCTACCGCTACTTCGCCAACAAGGAGGAGTTGACCGTCGCGGCCCTGCAACGCCGCGATGTGCGCTGGATGCACTGGTACCGCAGCGCCGTGGATCAGGCCGAGACCCCGGCCGACCGCCTGCTCAACCTGTTTACCGTGCTCAAAAGCTGGTTCGCCTCGGAAGGCTTCCGCGGCTGCGCCTTCATCAATACCAGCGGCGAAACCGGCGATCCCGAAGACCCGGTGCGCCAGGTCGCCAAAGACCACAAACAGAAGCTGCTCGACTACCTGTGCGAGCTGTGTACCGAACATGGCGTCGAAGATCCGCAACGTCTGGCCAGACAATTGCTGATCCTGATTGACGGCGCCATTACCGTAGCGCTGGTGATGGGTGATCACAGTGCCGCTGATAATGCGCAATGCATGGCGCGTAAGTTATTGGACCTGTAACGCCTTAAATAAGCCTGAGCGTTGTTTAATCGTTAATTAGATCGGGAGACTGAAAATGTCGACTGCTGCCCAAGTGCGTCCGCCTTTACCGCCGTTCAACCGTGAATCGGCTATCGAAAAAGTACGTCTGGCCGAAGATGGCTGGAACTCCCGCGATCCCGAGAAGGTGTCGCTGGCCTATACCGTCGACACAAAATGGCGCAACCGCGCCGAGTTCGCCAACAACCGCGAAGAAGCCAAGGCCTTCCTGACCCGTAAATGGGCCAAGGAGCTGGACTACCGTCTGATCAAGGAACTCTGGGCCTACTCCGACACCCGCATTGCCGTGCGTTACGCCTATGAATGGCACGACGATTCGGGCAACTGGTTCCGCTCCTACGGCAATGAAAACTGGGAGTTCGATGAGCACGGGCTGATGTTCCAGCGTTACGCCTGCATCAACGACATGCCGATCAAGGAAAGCGAGCGCAAGTTCCACTGGCCGCTGGGTCGGCGTCCGGATGATCATCCGGGGCTCTCCGATCTAGGCCTCTAAGTTCACACAGTTCCCCCCTGTAGGAGCTGCCGAAGGCTGCGATCTTTTGCCTTTGATTTTTAGAAGCAAGATCAAAAGATCGCAGCCTTCGGCAGCTCCTACAGGGGGGGTTGTGGTGTTTCAGGCGACGGCGGCAGTCTTTTCAGACTCCAGCTCGCGCACCAGCGGCAGCACACGCTTGCCGAAATACTCCACCTCCTCCTGAAAGTGCAGAAACCCCGCCAGCACCAGATCCACCCCCACCGCTTTCAACGCCACAATCCGCTCGGCAATCTGCTGTGGCGTGCCGATCAGGTTGGTCTTGAAGCCATCGTTGTACTGCACCAGATCCTCGAACGTCGATTTCGCCCAGTTGCCCTCACCCTCCGGTGATGCCCTGCCCGCCTGTTTCGCTGCGTCACCGAAAGCGTTGACCGCGTCCGGGTCAGCCTGGTCGATGATCTGCGCCAGTACCGCACGCGCCTCTTCTTCAGTGTCGCGGGCGATGACGAAAGCGTTGACGCCGATTTTCACCGAATGATTGTTTGCCGCCGCTTTGGCCCGAATGTCATCGACTTGAGCCTTGATCCCCTCGACGCTGTTGCCGTTGGTGAAATACCAATCCGAAACTCGCGCCGCCATGTCTCGTGCGGCACGGGAGCTGCCGCCCTGAAAGATTTCCGGACGCCCGAGCGGTTTCGGTTTGAGGGTGTAATGGTCGAAGCGGTAGAAGTCACCGCGAAAGCTGAAGTCGTCCTGACTCCAGATCCCGCGCAACGAACGGATGAATTCCTCCGAGCGCCGATAGCGCTCATCGTGTTCCAGCCAGTGCTCGCCGATGGCCTGGAACTCGCCCTTGAACCAGCCGCTGACGATGTTCACCGCGATCCGGCCGTTGGTGAGTTGATCGATGGTCGCCAACTGCTTGGCCGCCAGCGCCGGTTGCCACGGCCCCGGCAGAATCGCCGCGATCACCTTGAGCTTGCTGGTGGCGGCCAGCAGCGCATGACTGAACGCCACCGACTCATGCTGGAACTCGGCACCGTAACCGGCGGTAAAGCGGATCTGTGTCAGGGCATATTCAAATCCGGCAGCCTCGGCGAGTTGCGCCAGTTTGCGGTTGTAGTCGATGCCCCAGTCGGTGCGCTGCTCGATCTTGCTGACCACCAGGCCGCCACTGACGTTCGGCACCCAGTAGGCGAATTTCACGGCTTGCTTGCTCATTGGCGTGTCCTCGGGACATTGGGAAGGTCAATGGGACAGAGCAGCAAGCGTGCCAGCGTCCAGAGGGCCGGTTTATTGGGCTTGAGGCTGATGGAGTTGCATTGTTGGAGGGTGATTTGTTGTCGAGGTGTTGGGTGGGCAACAGTTGAATAGGCGGTGCCTGAGCCGACCTCTTCGCGAGCAAGCCCGCTCCCACAGGTTGAATGCATTCCAGAATGTGGGAGCGGGCTTGCTCGCGAAGGCGTCCGACGGGTCGCCGCAAAAGCCGGATACAGGTAACATGACCGACCTCCCGCAGCCCTTCTGCGCCCTGCCGAATAAGCCGATTCCATGCCTTTCGAACTCAGCGTTGACCTCACCACCCTGGCCATCCTCGCCCTCGTCGCTTTCATTGCCGGTTTCATCGACGCCATTGCCGGCGGCGGCGGTCTGTTGACCACCCCGGCGCTGCTCACTGCCGGCCTGCCACCGCACCTGGTGCTGGGCACCAACAAACTGAGTTCGACGTTCGGCTCGGCCACCGCCAGTTTCACTTTCTACCGACGCAAACTGTTCCACCCTCGGCAGTGGATGCACGCGATCGTCGGCACCCTGGTCGGCGCGCTCACCGGGGCCATCGTCGCGCACTACCTGCCGGCGGAATGGCTGAACAAGATGCTGCCGGTGATCGTCTTCGCCTGTGGCCTGTATCTGTTGTTCGGCGGCACGCCCAAAGCGCCGCTGGACAGCGACGCGCCGATCAAGAAGAAATGGCAATCGACCCAAGGCTTCAGCCTCGGTTTCTACGACGGCGTGGCCGGCCCCGGCACGGGTGCGTTCTGGACGGTCAGCAGCCTGCTGCTCTACCCGATCGATCTGGTCAAGGCCAGCGGGGTGGCGCGCAGCATGAACTTCGTCAGCAACATTGCGGCGCTGTCAGTGTTCGTGTTTTCCGGGCAAGTGGACTGGATCATCGGCCTGAGCATGGGCCTGTCGGTGATGGTCGGCGCGTTCTTCGGGGCGCGCACCGCGATCAGCGGTGGCGCCAAGTTCATTCGCCCGGTGTTCATCACCGTGGTGCTGGGCTTGACCGTGCGGCTAGCCTGGCAACACTGGTTCAGCGTGGCCTAAGCGGCGCGCCACGTAGACGTCGATCAGGTACCGGGCAATCGATTTTGACGCCGGCAACGGCGGCAAATCGTGCACGTTGAACCACTGGGCGTCTTCGATCTCGTCTTCCTGGCAGATGATTTCGCCACCGGCATATTCGGCATGGAAGCCGAGCATCATCGAATGCGGGAACGGCCAGCACTGGCTGCCCATGTACTGGATGTTCTTCACCTCGATACTGACTTCCTCGCGCACCTCGCGAATCAGGCAGTCCTCCGCCGACTCGCCCGGCTCGGCGAACCCGGCCAGCGTGCTGTAGACCCCGCTGACGAAACGCGGTGAGCGCGCCAGCAGGATCTCGTCACCACGGGTCACCAGCACGATCATGCTCGGCGAAATGCGCGGATAACTGCGCAGGTCGCACGGCTGGCAATACATCGCCCGCTCGCCCGGCACCTGTGTCATCGCCTGTCCGCAGTTGCCGCAAAACCGATGCTCGCGGGCCCAGGTGCCGATCTGCGCGGCATAGCCCAGCACTTTATAGACGGTGTGATCGCCATCGAGCATGAATGCCCTCAGGCCTTTCCAGTTGCAGCCCGGCACGTCGCTGGAACGGTGCAATTCCAGCAGGTACACCGGCTCGCCATCGAGATGGCCGATGCCGTGTTCGGCAAGGATCGACAAGTCCTGGCGCGTGAGCCATTCCCGCGGGAACAGCGCGCCGTTGTCATCGAACAGAAAGCCTTCGGGGCTGCGCGCCACGGCCCAGCCGCCGGGTTGATCGGTGTCCAGTACTGCAGTGGTCCAGCGAGCTGTCATGGTTTCTCAATCCAGAAATTCGGGTTTCTGTTTACTCATATGGGCGGCCATGGCCACGCGCAAGTCGGTGGATTGCAGCATGGCGGCGTTCCAGGTGGCAACGTATTCGAGGCCGTCGTCAATGCGATGGTCGCGCATGTAGCTGATCATTTCCTTGGTGCCGGTCACGGCGATCGGCGATTTGCTGGCGATGTCACGGGCAATGTCCATGACGCCTTCGAGCAGCAGCTCCTTATCGCCATACACGCGATTGACCAAGCCGATGCTGCGCGCTTCTTCAGCGCCGAAGGTGCGGCCGGTGTAAGCCAGTTCACGCAGCATGCCGTCCCCGATGATCCGTGGCAACCGTTGCAAAGTGCCAACATCGGCAGCCATGCCGATATCGATTTCCTTGATCGAGAACTGCGCGTCTTCGGCGGCGTAACGCATGTCGCAGGCGGCGATCAGGTCGATGGCGCCACCGAGGCAATAACCTTGAATTGCCGCGAGCACCGGTTTGCGGCAGTTGTCGACAGCGTTGAACGAGGCTTGCAGGGTGAGGATCTTGCGCCGCAGCAGGCGTGCGTTACGGCCGACGTCCTTGCCCAGTTCATTGGCGACGCCGGCGAGCATCATCAGGTCGATGCCCGAGGAAAAGTGTTTACCGTTGCCGCTCAGTACCACCACCCGCACTTCGTCGGTGTCATCGATCCACTGGAAAATCTCGACGATCTCGCTCCAGAACGCGGCGTTCATCGAGTTGATCTTTTCTGGACGATTGATCTGCACATGAGCGATGTTGTCGGCCAGTTCGACGCTGAAGGCGGTGTATTGAGTCATGGCAGTGATCCTTTACCGGGCAAAAAATGAAGCCCGAACTATAACAAGGCATCACGATGGCGGTTCGGCCAAATGCGGGACTGACTCCAACAAGGAGATTTTTGCCGCGCCTTGATCTCTGTAGGAGCTGCCGAAGGCTGCGATCTTTTGATCTTGAAAGTCAAAAGATCGCAGCCTTCGGCAGCTCCTACATGGATTGATGACACTCACTTGCCCCTGTGGGAGCCAGCCTGCTGGCGATGAAGTCACCGCCGATCTAACCGCCCTTCACCGCCACATACGCCGCCGTCTCATAAGGCACCGTCAGCACATGCCGCCCACGCAACGCCGGCTCCGAGGCGATCAACGCGCGGATCTGCTCATCGACCTTGTCCCGTTGCGCCTGCGGCAGTGCCGCGATGAAACTGGTGGAGCGTACCCGATTGAAAATCACATCCTCCGGCGAACCGGTATGTCCATGATGAAACTGCTGCAACTGCAGCGCGCCGAACGCCGGATGTGGGAACGCCTGACGCCACTGGCCGGTGTAGTAACGCGGCGTATCACCCTCCAGCGCGTTGACCAGGGCATCGAGTTTCGGTACCCAGCTCACCTGCGTGTCGCGCAGGTTCCAGATCAGCCCGAGTCTGCCGCCGGGCTTTAGCACGCGGGCGATTTCGTTCAAGGCTTCGGGGGTGGCGAACCAGTGAAACGCCTGCGCGCAGACCACCGCATCCACCGACGCGTCGGGCAATGGCAGATCCGTGGCGGTGCCGCTCACCGCCAGCACCTGCGGCCAGGCGGCGGAGAGTTTTTCCAGCATCTGCGCCACCGGTTCCACGGCGATTACCTGCGCGTCGGTCGCCACCAGCCGTCCGGTGAACTTGCCGGTACCGGCACCCAGATCGATGACGGTCTTGTGACTGTCCAGACCCAACGTCTGGCTCAACCACTGGCTGACCTGCGGCGGGTAATCGGGGCGACCTTTGACGTAGGTGTCGGCGGCAGTTCTGTAGCCGGCAGCAGCGGAATGATGGACCTGATCTTTCATGGCAGTTCCTCGTGTGTCAGCGCTGGGTCATGGCGAAGCGCTGGATGGACGGCAGGCGTTCCTGAGCATAACCGCGCTATTTGCGCGTACCTTGAACAGAGCCTGACAAAGCAATGAATAAATTGCCGTCCTGCGGTGTTCAAAGTGATACATAACCCCCTGTGGAGCCTTGCCCATGACTATCCGTTCCGTTATGTTCGCCGCCCCGTTGCTGCTGGTGGCTGTGTTGTCCGCATCGATGGCGTTTGCCAACGGTGATGAAGACGCTCCCGTGCAGAAGCCCAATTGCCCCAAAGGCCAGGTCTGGGACAGCAAATCGCAGAAATGCGTGATGCAGACCAGCAGCGCCGTGCCGGATGCCGATCGGACCGATTACGCCTACAGATTGGCCAAGGACGGTCGATACGAAGAAGCCCTGGCCCTGCTCGACACCTTGAAACAACCGAACACCGCCAAGGCCCTCAACTATCGCGGTTACGCCACGCGAAAACTGGGGCGTACCGACGAGGGCATCGGCTATTACCTGCAATCGGTGAAACTCGATCCGCAATACGCGCAAGTGCGCGAATACCTCGGCGAAGCCTACGTGATCAAAGGCCGCGTCGATCTGGCGCAGGAACAGTTGCAGCAGATCAAATCGATTTGCGGCACCTCCTGCGAGGAATACCAGGACCTGGCTGAAGCCATCAACGATTCATCGAAAACCTGAAATAAATAAAGGAACGCCATCATCGTCAGCGATCAGGCATTCAGAGCGGAACTCGGACAGCATCTGGCGCGACTGTGGCGCTACGGTCTGCTGCTGTCGCGCAATCGGCACGTGGCCGAGGATCTGGTGCAGGCCACGTGTGTGCGGGCATTGGAACGTGCCGGGCAATATGTCGCCGGCACGCGCATGGATCGCTGGCTGCTGAGCATCCTGCATTCGATCTGGCTCAACGAAGTGCGCGCCCGCCGGGTGCGTCAGGGCGCCGGTCAGGTCGATGCCGATGGGCAACTGGCCTTCGATGGCGAATACGCCGCGCAGACTCATGTGATGGCGGCGCAGGTGATTCGCCGGGTCGATGCGTTGCCGGAAACCCAGCGCGAAACCGTGTATCTGGCCTATGTCGAAGGCCTGTCCTACCGCGAAGTCGCCGAGATCCTGCAAGTGCCGATCGGCACGGTGATGAGCCGTCTGGCCACCGCGCGCCTGAAACTGGCTGAATACCCGCCCCTGCAAGCCGTGCCGAAAACCACCGGAGGTGACCGCCCATGAACAAGCCCTCCGACGAACAACTGGTGGCCTATCTCGATGACGAGCTGGACCCCGCGTATCGCAGCCAGCTCGACAGCGCGATTGCCGACGATCCGTTGCTCAGCCTGCGCGTGCAATGGTTCGAACGCAGCAGCCTGCCGTACAAGGAGGCCTATGACGAACTGGCACAACAGGCACCGCTGGAACGTTTGCAGGCGCGCCTCGATGCGATTCCCTCTCCCCAGCGGCCGGGCCTGAGCCGACGCTGGTTTATCGGTGCGGCCGCCGCGAGTCTGCTGGCTGGCGGCGTATTGGCCGATCGCCTGTTCATCGCCTGGCAATCACAGCAAGCGCATAACTGGCGCACCATGGTCGGCGACTATATGGCGCTGTATGTGCCGCAAACCCTCGATCATTTGCCGAGCGACGAAGCCAGCCAACGCGCGCAATTACGCGCGGTGGACGCGCGGCTGGGCCTGAACCTGTCACCGGCGCTGCTGAAGTTGCCGGGCGCCGAACTCAAACGTGCACAAATGCTCGAGTACGACGGCGTACCGATCGCACAACTGACCTATCTGGACGCGAAACATGGGCCGCTGGCCTTGTGCGTGACCCGCACCAATAGCGGCAGTCGGCCACTGGCGCACGAAAGGCGCCATGAAATGAATGTGGTGTACTGGACCGAAGGTGAGCATGCGTGGATGTTGATCGGGCACAACCCGGCGCAAGATCTGGAAGAGCTGGCCAAGCACTTGATCGAACGGTTGAGCGCATGATTGCCGCGGCTACTATGCTGAGCGCGTGATTATCCAAGGAGGAAGCACCGATGCAGATTTCACCTCGCACTGCCCTGCTGGTCATCGACGTGCAGAACGACTTCACCCCCGGTGGCCAACTGGCCGTCCCTGAAGGCGATCTGATCGTACCGCTGATCAATCGCCTCAGCGGTCTGTTCAAGCAGGTCATCATTGCCCAGGACTGGCACCCGACCGGGCACGCGTCGTTTGCCTCGAGTCACCCCGGGCGCAAGCCCTACGATGTGATTCAGTTGCCCTACGGCGAACAGACGCTCTGGCCGGATCATTGCGTACAAGGCACTGCCGGCGCCGAGTTTCACCCAAAGCTGGATCTGCCTCACGCGCAACTGATCATCCGCAAGGGCTGCAACCCGGACATCGACAGCTATTCGGCGTTTCTCGAGGCGGACCGGCGCACCACCACCGGTCTGGCCGGTTACCTGAAAGAACGCGGGATCGACACGGTGTACATGGTCGGTCTGGCGCTGGATTTCTGCGTGATGTACTCGGCGCTGGATGCGCGGGCGGCGGGGTTCAATGCGTTTGTGGTGCTGGATGCCTGTCGCGCCATTGACATGGATGGATCACTGGCGACGGCGATGGAGCGGATGCAAACGGCCGGGGTTGGGTTGATTCAGTCGAACCAACTCATCTGACCAACCTAAAACCCCTGTGGGAGCGGGCTTGCTCGCGAAAGCGGTGTGTCAGATAAATCTATGTCGACTGATGCTCCGCCTTCGCGAGCAAGCCCGCTCCCACAGGTTTCGGGTCAAGCCAGGTTCGGCAACCACAACCTGAACCGCGCCCCGCCCAGCGGCGAACTTTCCACCGTCAGCGTCCCGCCCTGCGCCTCCAGCGCCCGGCGGCTGATCGCCAGGCCCAGGCCAAAGCCACCGGTGGCCCGATCACGACTGCGATCGAGGCGATAG
This sequence comes from Pseudomonas sp. 13B_3.2_Bac1, assembly GCF_025466205.1. Taxonomy (NCBI): domain Bacteria; kingdom Pseudomonadati; phylum Pseudomonadota; class Gammaproteobacteria; order Pseudomonadales; family Pseudomonadaceae; genus Pseudomonas; species Pseudomonas sp. 13B_3.2_Bac1. The sequence goes on along the minus strand of NZ_JANLOG010000007.1, from coordinate 6,451 downwards.
AACGGTTCGAAAATCCGTTCCCGCTCGTCATCCGGGATGCCAATGCCATCGTCGTCGACCCAGATCCCGCAGCCATCGGCGCTGACCTGCACACCAATCTGAATGCGTTTCTCGCAATAGCGCATGGCATTGCGCAGCAGGTTCTGGATCGCCCGGGCAGTCAGGCGCGGATCCAGCGAAAAACGTTCGAGCTGGCCATGCAGCAATACGTCGATGACGATGTCCGGCGATTCCAGCTCTTCATCGACGCTGCCCAGAATGCTGTCGATGAACTCATCCAGCGACACCTCTACCTGTTCCGGTAATTGCGCCGGATTCTGCAGGCGGCTGTAAGACAGCAATTCCAGCACCAGCTCATCCAGTTCGCGTATGTGCGCGACCAGCCCTTGCAGGCGCTCGCGACTGGTCGCCGGCAAATCATCGGACAGCGCCAGGGCCAGACCGAAATCCAGCCGGGTCAGCGGCGTGCGCAATTCGTGGGACACCGCATTGAGCAGGTCGCGCTGCTGATTGAGCAGATCCTCGATGTCGCCGGCCATGGTGTCGAACACGTTGGCCAGGCTGCCGATGTTGGAGCTGGGCGGGATCTGCGTGCGCTCGCTCAAGTGGCCCTTGCCGAAGCGTTCGGCAGCGCCCTTGAGCCGCTCCAGGTCGCGCCAGTGCGGGCGAATCCACAACAGCAGGCAGGCGAGCATGCTCGCGCCGATCAGCACGTTGATGCTCCAGTACAACAGGTTGACGTCCAGCGGATCCGGCGGCACCACCATTTGCACGGCGACGTCATCGTTCAGCGGCGTAACCGCCAAGGTGCGCCATCCCCAATCGCCAATGCGCACCACGTTTTCCCCAGCGCGCAGACGTGCCTGCTCGGGGGCGGTGAAATCGGCGTCGTCGATGCGCGCCAAGGCGATGTGCAACGGCAGGAAGTCCTTGTCCATCGACTGCGCCAGCGCTGGCCACTGGTCTTGCGGCACTGCGTGAAACTGCCGGGTGATCAGCGATTGCAGGCCTCGCGAGTAGTCGAGGTTGTAGGTGATGAAGCGCTCGCGGAACGCCATGATCACCAAGTCCGGCACCAGATAAATGGCCGCGCTGTAGGAGACGATCGTCACCAGATACAGGCGAAACAGGATTCTGAACATCAGCTCAGCATTCCCATTCGGAACGGCTGAACAGGTAACCCTTGCCCCACACGGTCTTGATCTTGCGCGCCTCGCCGGCGTGATCGTCGAACTTGCGCCGCAGCTTGGAAATCGCCACGTCCACCGAGCGATCAGTGCCGTTGAACTCAATGCCGCGCAGGCGTTGCAGGATTTGATCGCGGCTCAGCACTTCCCCGGCATGCCGGGCCAGTACCACCAGCAAATTGTATTCGCCGCTGGACAGCTCAACCGGCTGCTCGCGCCAGGTCACGGTGCGCTCGGACAGGTCGATGCACAGATTGCCCATGACGATCCGGTCGTTGACCGTCATCGGCTCACCAAGGCTGCTGCGCCGCAGCAAAGTACGCACTCGTGCCAGCAGGACCCGTGGTTCACAGGGCTTGGTGACGTAGTCGTCAGCCCCCATTTCCAGGCCCAGCACCTGATCGTGGCTGTCGTCACGGGCAGTCAGCATCAGAATCGGCAGGGTTGCCGAATCGGCGCGCAGCAAGCGGCAGACCTGCAGGCCGTCGAGACCCGGCAGCATCAGGTCGAGAATCACCAGGTCCGGCGGATTGATCCGCGCCCGTTCGCGCACATGGTCACCACGGCCGATCACGCTGACGGAGTAACCGTTGCGCTCCAGGTAGCTGGAAATCAGTTCGGCGAGGGCGGTGTCGTCTTCGACCAGGAGGATGTTGGGCATGGGGTGTTCCAGATATTGCTGTGGTGGATGTCAGACCCTCTTCGCGAGCAGGCTCGCTCCCACATTGATTTTGCGTCGATCACAAAACCTGTGTGGGAGCGAGCCTGCTCGCGAAAGCGGTCCAACCGTCACAAAAGAATTCAAGGCGTAAAGGATATACGCCCTCACCCGTCCCTGAGTAAAACCCTTACACAATTTCACACAGCGCCTACAAAGCTTCACCGCTACCCTCGGCGTCTGGCCTTAGGATGCGGGCTTCAATATTGGGGGTAGTACATGTCGAAAAATCTGCTGGCCGGGCTCGGCCTCATCGCCGTTGCGCTGTTGCTGGGCGCCTGTGATTCGTCTTCGAAGGCTGAAGAGGAAGCGCCGCCGGCCACCGTGCGGATCGAGACCATCGAGGCCCGCCCCCTGTCGATCAGCAGCGAACTGAGCGGGCGCATCGCCGCGCCACGGATCGCCGAAGTGCGTGCCCGGGTGGCCGGTGTGGTGCTGCAACGCACCTTTCGCGAAGGCAGCGACGTGAAAAAGGGCGACGTGCTGTTCCGCATCGACCCGGCACCGTTCAAGGCTGACCTCGACAGCGCTGAAGCCGCGCTGCGCAAGGCCGAGGCCAATGCGTTCCAGGCCAAGCTGCAGGAGCAGCGCTACGCGCAGTTGATCGACGACAAGGCCATCAGCGCTCAGGATTACGACAACGCCCGCGCCAATGCCCGGCAAACTGCCGCCGACGTGGCGGCCAACAAAGCCGCCGTGGAGCGCGCGAAGTTGAATCTGGGCTACGCCACCGTCACCGCGCCGATTTCCGGACGCGTCGGCCGTGCGCTGGTCACCGAAGGCGCGCTGGTCGGGCAGAACGAAACCACGCCACTGGCGCTGATTCAGCAGCTCAACCCGATCTACGCCGACCTTACCCAGTCGACCCGTGAACTGAATGAACTGCGTCGCGCGTTCCGTTCCGGGCAGTTGCAGGAAGTCGGTCAGGATCAGGTCAAGGTCACGCTGATTCAGGATGACGGCAGCCTCTATCCGTTACCGGGCAAACTGCTGTTCAGCGACATCAGCGTCGATCCGGGCACCGGCCAGATCATTCTGCGCAGCGAATTCCCCAACCCTGACCTCGACCTGCTGCCGGGCAGCTTCATCCGCGTTCGCCTGCAACAAGCGACCGTGCAGAACGGCATCACCGTGCCGCAGCGTGCGGTGCAGCGTGACAGCGCGGGTATCGCCCAGGTGCTGACCGTCGACGAGCAGATGCGCGTCGCCCAGCAGCCGGTGCAACTGGGCGCGGTGCAGAACGACCGCTGGATCGTCACCGGTGGCCTCAAGCCCGGCGACCGCATTGTCATCGAAGGCCTGCAACACGCCCGTCCCGGCGAAAAAGTGCAGATCGACGACACCCCTCTTCCACTTGCCCAGACCTCTGGTCAGTAAGCAGGACGTTTTCATATGCCGCAGTTCTTTATCGATCGCCCGGTGTTCGCCTGGGTTGTCGCCCTGTTCATCCTGTTGGCCGGTGCGCTGGCCATTCCGCAATTGCCGGTGGCGCAGTACCCAGACGTCGCGCCGCCGCAGATCGAAATCTACGCCGTGTACCCCGGCGCATCGGCACAGACCGTCGATGAAAGCGTGGTCAGCCTGATCGAGGAAGAGCTCAACGGCGCCGATCACCTGCTGTACTTCGAATCGCAAAGCAGCCTCGGCAGCGCCACGATCAAGGCCACCTTCCAGCCCGGCACCAACCCGGAACTGGCCCAGGTCGATGTACAGAACCGCCTCAAAGTGGTCGAGTCGCGCCTGCCGCAAGCGGTGAACCAGCAAGGCTTGCAGGTGGAGAAAGTCTCTGCCGGCTTCCTGTTGCTGATCACCCTGACCTCCAGTGACGGCAAGCTCGACGACGTGGCGCTCAGTGATTATCTGGCGCGCAACGTGATGAACGAGATCAAACGCATCGACGGCGTCGGCAAGGCGCAGCTGTACGGCGCCGAACGGGCGATGCGGATCTGGATCGATCCGCAGAAGCTGATCGGTTTCAATCTGACCCCGGCCGACGTCAACGCCGCCATCGTTGCGCAGAACGCGCAGGTGTCGGCGGGCAGCATTGGTGACTTGCCCAATCCGTCCTCGCAGGAAATCACTGCGACGATTCTGGTCAAGGGGCAATTGTCGACGCCGGAAGAGTTCGCCGACATCGTGCTCAAGGCCAATCCGGACGGCTCCACCGTGCGTATCAAGGATGTTGCACGGGTCGAAATCGGCAGCCAGGAATACCAGTTCGGCACACGTCTGAATGGCAAGCCGTCCACCGCTGTCGGCGTGCAGCTGGCGCCGGGAGCCAATGCCCTCGCTACCGCGACATTGATCCGGGCGAAGATGGACGAGCTGTCGCGCTACTTCCCGGCCGGCGTCGAATACAAGATTCCGTATGACACCTCGCCGTTCGTCAAAGTCTCGATCACCAAAGTGGTTTACACCCTCGGCGAAGCGATGCTGCTGGTGTTTGCGGTGATGTTTCTGTTCCTGCAGAACATCCGCTACACGCTGATCCCGACGCTGGTGGTGCCGGTGGCCCTGATGGGCACTTTCGCCACCATGCTGGCGCTGGGTTTCTCGATCAACGTGCTGACCATGTTCGGCATGGTGCTGGCCATCGGCATTCTGGTGGACGACGCGATCGTTGTGGTGGAGAACGTCGAGCGGATCATGGCCAGTGAAGGCCTGTCGCCGAAAGAGGCGACGCGCAAGGCGATGAAGCAGATCACCGGGGCGATCATCGGCATCACCCTGGTGCTGGTGGCAGTGTTCATTCCGATGGCATTCATGCAGGGTTCGGTCGGGGTGATTTACCGGCAGTTCTCGCTGTCGATGGCAACCTCGATCCTGTTCTCGGCATTCCTGGCCCTGACCTTGACCCCGGCACTGTGCGCCACGCTGCTCAAGCCGATTGCCAAGGGCGAGCATCATGAGAAGTCGGGATTCTTCGGCTGGTTCAACCGCCGCTTCGAGCAACTGACCGATCGCTATCAAGGTTGGGTCGGCTACGCGCTGAAGCGCAGCGGGCGTTATCTGCTGATCTACGGCGTGCTGCTGATCGGCATGGGCGTGTGCTTTGCGCGCCTGCCCTCCTCGTTCCTGCCGGTTGAGGATCAGGGTTACACCATCACTGACATTCAACTGCCGCCGGGCGCGAGCAAGAACCGTACGGTGCAGGTGGTCGAGCAGATCGAAGCGCACAACGCCAGTGAACCGGGTGTGGGCGACAGCACGGTGATTCTCGGCTTCAGTTTCTCCGGCAGCGGGCAGAACGCGGCGTTGGCGTTCACCACCCTCAAGGACTGGTCTGAACGCGGCCATGATGATTCCGCCACCTCGATTGCCGATCGCGCCAACATCGCCCTGAGCCAGATCAAGGACGCCGTTGCCTTTGCGGTGTTGCCGCCGCCGGTGGATGGCCTCGGCACGTCGAGCGGCTTCGAATTCCGTCTGCAGGATCGCGGCGGCCTCGGCCACGCGACATTGATGCAGGCGCGCAGCGAACTGCTCGCCGCCGCGGAAAAAAGCCCGGTGCTGATGAACGTGCGCGAAAGCGCGCTGGCCGAAGCACCGCAGGTACAACTGGAGGTGGACCGCAAGCAGGCCAACGCGCTGGGCGTGTCGTTCGCCGACATCGGCAACGTCTTGTCTACGGCCGTAGGCTCTTCCTACATCAACGACTTCCCCAATCAGGGCCGGATGCAACGGGTGGTGGTGCAGGCCGAAGGCGATCAGCGCAGTCAGGTCGATGATCTGCTGAAAATGCACGTGCGCAACAACGCCGGGCACATGGTGCCGCTGTCGGCGTTCGTCCAGGCGAAATGGACCCAAGGCCCGGCGCAGTTGACCCGCTATAACGGCTACCCGGCGATTGCGATTTCCGGCGAGCCATCGCCCGGACACAGCACCGGCGAGGCCATGGCGGAAATTGAACGGCTGGTCGCCCAAGGGCCGAAAGGCCTGGGTCAGGAATGGACAGGGCTGTCACTGCAGGAACGTTTGTCCGGCAGTCAGGCGCCGATCCTGCTCGGGCTGTCGCTGCTGATCGTGTTCCTGTGTCTGGCGGCGCTGTACGAGAGTTGGTCGATTCCGACCTCGGTGCTGCTGGTGGTGCCGCTGGGCGTGCTCGGCGCAGTGCTGGCGGTGACCTTGCGCGGGATGCCCAACGACGTGTTCTTCAAGGTCGGGCTGATTACCATCATCGGTCTTTCGGCGAAGAACGCGATCCTGATCATCGAGTTCGCCAAGAGCCTGTATGACGAAGGCCATGACCTGATCGATGCGACGTTGCAGGCAGCGCGCCTGCGTCTGCGGCCGATCATCATGACCTCGCTGGCATTCATCCTTGGCGTGGTGCCGCTGGCCATCGCCACCGGCGCCAGCTCGGCAAGCCAGCAGGCCATTGGCACCGGGGTGATCGGCGGGATGATCACCGCGACGCTGGCGGTGATCTTTGTGCCGTTGTTCTTCGTGGTGGTCATGAAGCTCGTACAACGCTTCAGCAAACACCACTGAACCCTGTGGGAGCGGGGGGGGGGGGGGGGGCGGGGGGGGGGGGGGGGCCCGGCGG